>CANPVK010000043.1 GCA_947581715.1 uncultured Bacilli bacterium | reverse complement strand
AAATATTTTCCCTTCTAAATTCGTTCTAAGCCTCTCTATTATATCACTATCCCTCAAAAACTACAACATAGCGAAAATTATAAAAAATAATGTTTGTTTCTAATAAAAAAATTGTTATAATATGGGAAAGGAGGAAATATGAAAGGAATTATAAAAGAATTCAAAGATTTTATTGCACGTGGAAATGTAGTAGACTTAGCAGTTGGAGTAATTGTAGGATCAGCTTTTGGAAAAATCGTAACTTCTCTAGTAAATGATATTTTGATGCCAATCATTGGAGCAATTTTAGGTGGAATTGATTTTACCGGATTATCCATTAAAATTAAAAATGCAACCATCCTGTATGGAAACTTTATCCAAAGTGTTATTGATTTTCTAATTGTAGCATTTTGTATCTTTATTTTTGTAAAAACAATTAACAAATTTACAGAAAGAGCAAAGAAAAAAGAAGAAAAGGAAGAAGAAATACCAACAAAAAGCGATGAAGTATTGCTCCTTGAAGAAATAAGAGATTTGTTAAAAAAGAAAAAATAAACAATGATTTTAATCATGCCAACCAAAAAATAATAAATAAAAAACTAGTATATGAAAAAGAGAAAAATGATTTTTCTCTTTTATTTTTTCTTGGTTTTAATTCTGTTATAAAATAATCATAATAAATCTTTCCCATATAAAAATACACTTCTTGGAAGTGTATACTATATTTCTTGAAACTAGTTTTTAGATTGATATGCTTTACAAAATTCCTTTAATTCACACTCTTTACAAAGAGGTTTTTGACTCTTACAATGATATCTACCAAACAAAACTAACTGTAAATGTCTTTTACTCCAATTTTCTGGTAAAAATGTTTTTTGTAATTTTTTTTCTACTTCTAAAACAGAATCATTCTCTTTGGCAAGTCCTAATCTTTTACTAACACGATCTACATGAGTATCTACCGCAATATTTGGGAAATGAAACCATTCACTTAACACGACATTGGCGACTTTTCTCCCTACCCCTGGCATTTGTTCCAATGCATTCCTATCACAAGGAACTTTTCCATCATATTTTTCTACTAAAATTCTCGCGATCTCTAAAAGATAAACAGCTTTTCTATGATAAGTTCCTAAAGGATGTACAATGGTCATAATATCTTCTAAAGGAGCATTTTTTAACTCTTCTAAAGTTTGATACCTTTCAAATAATACTTTTGTTACTAAATTGACACTTTTATCTGTTGTCTGAGCACTTAACATGACAGCAATTAATAATTCATAATCTTTTTGATAATTTAATTCACATTTTGGATGAGGAAATAAAGTATCCAAGTAATCCTCAATCCATGCTACTTTCTTCTTCTTCGTTATCTTCAAACCAGTCATAATCAAACAACTCCAACTTCTCTTTTTTTTCTTGTTTTTCTTTAAATTTCAAGCGATTTTTCTCGACATCTTGACTATTTTTAATCCCTTTCTTTCCCCATTCATATAAAATCTTATCAATATATCTTAAATTGCAAACTCCACTATAGACCGCTTCTTTTACGGCTTCTGTAATCAATTCTTCACTCATTCCATCTTCTAACCACGCACTGATAATTTCTGTTTCAATAGAACTTAGAGGTCTAGCAAATTCTTTTTCAATTAATTCAAAAATATTACTATCCTTTTCCTCCTCTAATTTTGCTTGATTAAAATCATCAATGAGCAAATTTGTTAATTTCTCATAAAATAAATCTAAAACAATATATTCTTCCATTACATTTTTATCATTCTTTATCACATCAATACTAATATATTTTTTTTCCACTAAGCAGTCAATTTGCGATAAAATTTCTTCCATACTAAGACCTAAATCCTTGGCAAATTTACTGGGATCAAAAAGAAATTGTGTTCCCAAATTTGCGAAATAAATAAGTAAAAGAAATTCTTCTAATTCAATTTGAAATCTTTTTCTTAATTGAAACAAATAAAGAGGTACAACAAAATTTCCTTTTTTTAAAAGTTCTATTAATTTGCTACTTTTCATATATTTCTCCTATAAATTAATACTTATTATACACCAAAATTTTAAAAAAAGTACACTAATTCTGTGTACTACTATACTTCTGTAAAATATATTTTCTTAATTGCTCTTTTTCATTAGGCAACTGTGCTAATATAATTTTTTCTTCTACATCATTTAATATTTCTTTTAATAGACTACTAGGTTTTATATGCAATAATTTCATAATATCTAAACCGGATATTTTCATTTCATTTTTTGATTTCATAGGTAATTCGTTATATTCCCTAGTAACTAACTTTTTATCAATTCCCTTAATTCCTGCAGCAACACTATTAACATATAATCCATAACGATATAAAACAAGAGGATTTAAATTATCTAATTTTAAAACAATTCGAATTTGTCTCATCAATTCTTTTTCATTCTTCGTAAAAGGATAAATGTCATCCACTTCTAATTGAGCCCAAATTCCGATTAAATCTTCAAAATAAGTAATATCCTTTAAACGATATAATTTTAATTGTTGATCTAATCCTAATTCCAATAAAAGTTTTACTCCATAATCTACATGAACACTAGTAAAAATCTTGTTTAATTCTTCTTTTTTACGAGAATACGATAATTTTAAAACATATTGTTTTGTTTCTTTAATAGATTCTTTTACATCTGCACTTAAAGAGAAATTAAGACTAGTTGCAAAACGTACTGCTCTTAAAATTCTTAAAGAATCTTCTACAAATTTCGTATAACTATCCCCTACTGTATTAATTTCTCTCTTTTCTAAATCTTCCCCTCCATGTAATAAATCGATAATCTTACCATCTTTATCCATACAAAGAGTATTAATACAAAAATCTCTTCTTTTTAAATCTTCTAATAAATCATCAATATATTCAAATTCAACAGGTTTTCTATTATTAATATAGGCAATTTCTTTTCGAAAGGTTGTAATTTCAAAATGAATGTTTTGAATTAACACCGTTGTAGAACCATATGCTTCATTAGGAAGACAAGCATTTTGAAAGATATTTCTAATATCAGATGGTCTAGCATTGGTACAGATATCAATATCATGAGAAGGAATCCCCAACAAATAATCTCTTACAAATCCTCCTACAATATAAGCTACAAAACCTTTATCATCTATTTTTTTTATTAATCGTAAGGCTGTTTCTAACATATCATCACCTAACTACATTTTATCAAGAATGATTGGAAATCTCAATTCTAATCCTAAAAATTTCAAAAATAAAAGAATGAAACTTCATTCTTTTATCTATTTATTTATTTTAGTTAAGAGCTTCTTTTAATGCTGAAGCGGCTTTAAATCTAGCTGACTTGCTAGCTTTAATATGAACAGTTTCACCAGTTTGTGGATTACGTCCTTCACGTGCAGCTCTCTTTCCTACTGAGAAAGTTCCAAATCCAGGAAGAGCAACCTTATCTCCTTTTTCTAATACTCCTTGAATGGTTTCGCAAAGAGCCTTAATGGCACGATCTGCATCTGCTTTCGTTAATCCTGCTTTTTCAGCTACTGCTTCTACTAATTCTGCTTTTTTCATGTTTAAAAACCTCCATATTTTCTTTTTTAAGCACATTTATCATGCTTACAATTTAAGAATAGCATGAAATAATTAGAAAATCAACTAATTTAACTAATTTTTCACGGAATTATCATGATTAATTTACGAAATTTCCTGAATAAATGCTTCATATACTAAATCCACTAAATAATTACTGGGTTTTAAATGGTATTTATGGATCATCTCTTGAATACTATCTCCTGTTTCTTTTAAATGAAGATAAGGAAAAACAGATTCTTTGGGATTTGAAAAATCAGAAAGAAAATTTTTCGTATACGTTTGATCGATTAAAAGAAGAGGAGCATTTTCTGACCATTCTCGAAATTTTTCTAACATCTTTTCTGTTGTTTCTACATATGTAAAACTTTCTTTATCATAACTACACATTTCGATAAAATCAGATAATGGTACTTTTTCTTCTATTAATCGATAATCAAAACGATCCATTAGTCTTAAACCATCTAATTTTAAAGCAGAAAGTTGCACAATAACTCCTTTTTCCTTGGTTAATGCTGTAGGAATTAATTCTAAAATAATATATTTCTGATGAAGTAAATCCATAAATATCCCTCTTTGATGATATTATACTATAAAATATTTAGAAATATTAAAAAAAGAAGATTTCTCTTCTTATAAAACAAAAGCAATCATATTGTTGGAACCTTTATTGACAATCTTTGTTAAGGTATTCTGTAATTTAAAACGAATGTTATCTGGCATCATACTAATTTTCGATTGAATTCCTTCTTGTACAATCACATCTAAACTTCTACCAAAGATTTCACTTTTCCAAATATTACTTGGATTTTCATCATAATCTTTCATTAAATAATCAATTAATTCTTTACTTTGCACTTCACTTCCGATAATTGGTTCAAAGGTAGAATTGACGTCTACTCGAATCATATGAATAGATGGAGCGGTAGCACGAAGTTTCACACCATATCTTGGACCTTGTTTGGTAATTTCTGGGGTATCTAATTTCATGTCCTCTAAAGTAGGAGATGCTACCCCATAACCAGTTTGTTTTACCATCTTTAGAGCGTATTTAATTTGATCGTATTCCTTTTTTGCTTCATTAAAATCTTGAAATAGTGATAATAGTTGAGCTTTACTAGTAACATCTATTTGAATGATGCTACTTAATACTTGATTATAAAGTTCACCTGGTGCTTCTAGATTGATAGTTACAATTCCTGTAGAAGGATCAATATCGGATAAGTAAGCTTTACTAATATTAGCTACATTTAAAAAATGGTCTGTAATTTTTTCTACATCTCTTAATTTATCAATTTCTACTACACTTTCTCGAATAGCATCGATATAACTTTTCTTAATTTCATTTTTTGGATTTAAAATCGCAATCCATTCTGGCATATTTACTTTTACTTCTAAAATAGGAAATTCGTATAATGCTTCTCTTAAAATATCATACATATCTTTTTGATTCATTGCTTCAATATTCATAGGAAGTACCGGTATTTGATATTCTTCTTTTATTTTTTCGGCAATTTTTTCGGTTTCTGGTAACATTGGATGGGTAGAATTGACAATCACAATAAATGGCTTTCCTAATTCCTTTAATTCTCGAATGACTCTCGTTTCTGCTTCTAGATAGTCACTTCTATTAAATTCTCCAATGGAACCATCTGTTGTTACAACAATCCCAATAGTCGAATGGTCTTTGATAACTTTTTCCGTTCCAATTTCAGCTGCTTCACTAAAGGCAATAGGATCATCATACCAAGGAGTTTTGACTAATCTTGGACCATTTTCATCTTCCGCACCTTTGGCATTTTCAATCAAATATCCAACACAATCAATCAAACGAATATTACAGCTAAAATCATCAATTTGTACCTTTGCTGCAGTATTGGGAACAAACTTCGGTTCAGTTGTCATAATAGTTTTACCAGCAGCACTTTGTGGCACTTCATCTAATGCTCTTTTTCTTTCATATTCATCTTCAATATTAGGAACAATTAAATTTTCTACCACTTTTTTAATAAAAGTACTTTTTCCAGTACGAACTGCTCCCACGACTCCTAAATATATATCTCCTCCTGTACGAAGAGCAATATTTTTAATAATCTCTTTTTTCTCCATATACTTTAAACACTCACTTTCTATTCATTTAACTATATGACATAAAAAAAGAGATATTCCTAATAAAGAAATATCCAATTGACATTCACGATAAGCAATTCCATACGGTTTTACAAAACTTTTACACTATACTCTCTTTTATAGCAGCCATCTATTTCGCTGTATTCCTATAACATCTTGTCAATATCCTTGGGAACATTATCTTTTAAGATAGCATTGACAATTTTATCTTCTTTTTCTTTACTCACTTCTTTCCCAGCTACTTCTCCTATCTCTTGTACCAAATCTCTTAATACTTTTTCATCTTTCATATTCGAATTCTGAAGTTTATTCGCAAGAGATAGAATGGTCTCTTTATTCACTCCCGATTTATTTTCTACTTTTTTAAAAAAAGAATCTCCAAACATAAAAACCTCCTACCACATTATATGTAAAAGGTTTTATTTGTTTTCTATTTCTTCTTTAATTGTTAAATTTTCCTTGTTTTTTTAATTTCTTTTCATACTGTTCTCTTCTTTTTTGAAATTCTAAGCTTTGTTTTCGATAAATCTCATCCGATACTTGCTTTCTTTGATATCTTTCATCTAAAATTCTTTGTGCACGTTCTAACCCTTCTAATTCTGTTTTAGGGTCTTTTCGATCTAAAAACCACCCCATACAATTTCCTCCTTATTGATTACTATTATAAAACTTTTTTTCTAATTTCGTAAACCAATCTCGTTCTTTTTGATTGGTAAATGGAAAGGAAAAATCAATCTGGTTTTGATTAACGGAACTAGCAATACGAATGATATGATGATTGATAAGGGAAATATCAAATTTTTGATACTTTTCTAGAATTTGTTTTTCTAAGTAAGAATAAAAGGATAAACTATCTTTGACTAAAATACCTAAATCATGCCACCTAAAATAAGAATTTTGAATGACTGAAACAGTTAAAATGAGATAGTTATCATCTTCAAATTGATTCTTCTCTAAAGATATCATTCCCTTCGTATTAGCACCATATACTAAAATCTGAGAAATGTAATCTAAAATCAGGTTACTTCTTTGTTGATAGAGTTCTTGTTGGTTCATCATTTGCTTTTTCCCTGTTGTTTTTCTCTTCTTAATTGAAAAGAATCTTGGATTGTTTTTTCTCCTAAATCAAGCAAAAATTCTGAATCAAATATAAATCTTTTTAAAAAGAAATCATATCCATCATGAAATCCCATAGAATAATCATTTCCTTCTTCCATTTCCGGTAATTTCGAAAAATCTTCATCTTCATTTTCAATTTTACGAATGAATTCTCCTTTTCCATCCAAAAATCCATTTTTATAGTTAAAATAATGATTTAAAAATTCTTGATATCTAGCATAAGCCTTTGTATGGTATTTATCAATCACAGCTAATAATTGTTCTTGACTAATACTCTTAGTTTGTCCTGTTAATTCCAAATATTCTCCATATTGATAACCATCATAGTATCCTAATTTTTCCATGGATTCACAACGAAATTCAGGAGCTATTCTATTTTCTTCCTGACTTTGATACAACACATAGCTTAATCCTTTTTTAAAACTTTTTTCATATTCCATATATCCTAACATCATTCTTCACCTCTGTTTTTGAATTGAATCATAATTGGTGTTCCTTCTAACTCAAAATTTTCCCTTAACTGATTTTCTAAATATCTTTCATAAGAAAAATGAACAAGTCCTTTATTATTGACTTGAAAAGTAAACTTAGGAGGTTTGATTCCAGTTTGACTAACAAAATAAATCTTTAATCGTTTTCCTTTATAAGAAGGAGGAAGATTTAATTGATAAGCATCACTAATAACTTCATTTAAGACACTAGTTTTGATTTCTCTTTTGATGTTTTCTGCAACTTTTAATACTTCTGGCATTAACGTATGAATTCTTTTTTTGGTCAAAGCAGATAAAAAAACAATAGGAGCATAGCTTAAAAATTGAAATTCATTTCGAATTAATTTTTCATATTCCTTGGTATTTGGATTTTTTACCATATCCCATTTATTCACAACAATGATGATTCCTTTGCCTTTTTCTAAAGCATAACTGGCGATATGTTTATCATGTTCGATAATTCCTTCCTCGGCATTTAAAACCAGTAAACATAGATCACTTCGATCAATTGCTTTTAAACTGCGCAATAAGCTATATTTTTCAATACTTTCTAATACTTTTCCTTTTTTTCTCATTCCCGCTGTATCAATTAAGACAAATTCTTCTTTATTATACTTTAAAACAGTATCAATTGCATCTCTTGTTGTTCCCGCTTGATCAGAAACGATTACTCTTTCTTCATTTAATAAAGCATTAATTAAGCTACTCTTTCCAACATTTGGTCTTCCAATAACACAAAACTTTAATCTGCTATCTTCTTCTACTTCTTTTTCGGGAAAATTTTCGGTAATTTTTTCTAAGAGTTCATAAATTCCTGTATTTTGCTCCGCACTAATGGGAATATAAGTATCAAATCCTAATTCATAAAAATCATATTGGTGCAAGTTACTATTTTTATGATCAATTTTATTCATGGCAACAATGACTGGTCTTCCACTTTTTCTTAACAAATCACGAATTACTTTATCGCTTTCTGTAATTCCTTCTTTCCCATCTACTACAAAAACAACCAAATCACTTTCTTCAATCGCAATACTAACCTGAACTTTAATTTCATCTTGAAAAAAATCATGACTAACATCAATTCCCCCTGTATCGATTAAATGAAAGCAATAGTTTTGATAATTAACTTCACCATAGATTCGATCTCTAGTAACCCCTGGAGTATCTTCTATAATAGAAACTTTTCTACCAACTAAGCGATTAAACAAAGTACTTTTTCCAACATTTGGTCTTCCTACTAAGGCAACTGTTGGTAAATTCATACGAACACCTCCTTTAAACTGACCTTATTTTACCACAAAATTAAAAAAAATCCTAGTCCTAAATATAAAACTAAGATTTTATTGTCCAAAAATATCCATTCATAATTTATAAAATTAGAAAAATTATTTTCTTGAATATAAGAAGAGAAATCATTGATGTCTACTGTTAATTGATTGAAAAATCTGTATCTGTTAAATAGAATAATTTTATTTGATAAATAAGTTCTCTATCCTCGTATATTGTACTACCTTTCCTTTTATAAAGATGGTTCAATTCCATTTTAAAAAAACTATATGATAATCAAAATATGATGAATAGATACAGCTAAGATAAATTTTCCCGCAAAAGCTTACTTAATTTTTCATTTCCTTTTTCCGTTAAATGAATTTGATCCACCATGAAATCTTCTTTTTCTAACTTACTACAGAAATCGATAATTTTGACATGTTCATTGGATAGATGATGAAAAATAGAAATAATATCTTGATTCATGGCTAAAAGGTAAACTTCATGCTGATTACATAATTCTATGAAACTTTCATATTCCTCAGGATTAAAATGAATACTATTGTCAAAAGCAAATACTACTTTATAATTTAATTCCTCATTCTGAATATCTTTTTCCAATTGATTTTTCAAACTAGAATAAGTATATTCTTGAATATTCCATTTTGTAGTTGGAAAATCTTCTGGAAAATAGTGATATAAATTTAATAAAATATCATTTCCATAAAAACTTATTTTGGTTTTTTCTTGCTGTTCATGATTTTGAATCAATTCTTCTTTTTGTTTTTGATATCTTTCCAAATATAATTGATAAATGGCATCATAAATCGCATTGGCATAAGCAACTCTTCCAGCTTTCGTTAAATGAACTCCATCTGAAATAAAATATTCATTATGACCTTGAGATATCAAATCCCAATCAATAATATGCAGATTATCATACTGGAGAGCAAATTTTTTTATTCTATCATTAAAATTAGGATCATCCCCGTTATGAGCGGTTAACCAAAATACATCTTTATCTTGACAAGTTTTCATAATCTCTACTCTGCAACTTGCACAATCACCATTGGTTCCTAGATTAAAAACGATGGTGTTACCCAACATATTTTTCTGTTTTAATTGAAGTAATAAATCATTCACTACCCAAGCTGTTCTAGATACTTCTCCATCAAAGTAACCATTGGAAAATTTTTCATATAAATTGGGAATAGCTCCCAATAGCACAGAATCTCCAATTCCAACAAGGTTAATATTACTAACAAGTGTTTTTAAATCTGCTTCTCCATTTTCTAATTTTGTTAAAGCCTCTTGAAAATCATCTTCTTCTTGCTTGATTTTATTTTGGTATTCTTCTTGCTTCTCTAGGATTAATTTTTGATTTTCTAAAAGTTCTTGTTCTAATTTCTTCATTTCTTTCGTATGATCTTCGCTGATGAAATAGTTATATAATCCATAAGTAAATACCCCTAAAATGAGGATACCCAATAAATATTTGATTCCTTTGAAAGCTTTATTTTTTGGATGGGAATGGATTGCATAAGCAAATAAATAAGAAGATATAACTGTTAGTAGGATAATAACTGGAATTTTAATCCAAGAAGTAATTCCCATTTCTTGCAACAAAAATAGAATGGGATATTGAAATAAATATACTTCATAGCTAATATGAGACAAGGATTTTATTCCCTTATCATACCAAAATTGTTTTTCATTGGGGTTTATCGTAGCATAATCAATTAATCTACAACCAACAATACTTATTAGTAACATACTAATTGGCATATAGATCGATTTTGCATCGATAAAAATAAATAGACCAATACAAAGAAATAGATAGATTCCAAAAATAAGAGAATGATTCCAATTCTTTTTTCTATGGGAAGATATTAAATCTGGATAATAACAATGCAGAAATCCTAAAGCTAAGCCAAACAGCAACGAGAATACTCTACTAAATGTGTTGTAATAAGCTAGCATGATATCTTTCGTTACACTAGAATAATAAAAATAGCCATAACTCATAAATGCTAAAATAATAGTAATGATACAGGGTATCATCTTTTTTGTTTGATCCCCTATTTTTCTTAATAGCAAATAAAGAAAAGGAAATATCAAATCAAATTGAATGAGAATTGACATATACCAAAGATGTATAAAAGGAGAACTAATCGTTCGAACAAAATAATCTAAATTAGCATCCAATTGCCAAAAATTATTATACTGAAACAAGATGGAAGTAGTTTCTGGTTTCATATTATACCAATTAATGTTTGGAAAAAAAGAAATGACATCAATCGTTAAAAAAACGATGATAATAAGAGGAAGATAAGTTTTTAAGAATAATCTTTTATAATAGGAAGCGAAAGAAAATTTGTCCTGTTGAAAGGCTGATACACAAGATAGATATGCACTCAGAACAAAAAAAATACATACTGCTAAATAACCACCTTTTAAAATGTTTAAATGATATAACAGTACTCCTAAACAAGCAAGCAATCTAATGATATTTAAATTTTTATAATATTTTTTCTCCATTTTCCATACCTCACTATACCTCAACTACTATAATATATTATACCTTAATATCATAAAAGAGGATATAAAAAAAAGAACATTTCTGTTCTTCAACTTTCAATGGTAGGGGATGAGAGAATCGAACTCCCAACAGCGGTTTTGAAGTGAAATTGATTAATCTCTAACTTTTCCTATTTACTCTTAAAGTATAAAATAAATAAAATGTTAAGTGAAGTGTCTTTCATTATCTTTAATTAACCAAGACTTTAAAACCTACAAACAAAATTCGATTTTTATATCTATATTTGGCTCCAATTATCAATTTTAATACTATGAAACTACAAAAATAGAATCAATTTCATCATCAATAATTTTATCAATAAAAAGGAATCACTCTAGAAAATAATTTTGATTTGAAATGAATTATAAATATTTTAAATGGTTTTACTTTTCTAGTTCTTTATAATACCCTTTTCTACAAATTATTTTATCTGTTGCAGCAAGTACACTAGGTAATACAAATAGAATTAATATTACAGAAGCAAAAGTACCTTGTGAAATAGTTTCACATATCTTAGCCGCAATAGCTGATGCAAAGCCTGCTACTACTAATGTAACAATGATTAATATAGAGGAAGAACTAATAATTGTATGAATCGATTTATTATAGGCATTAATAACAGAAGCTTTCACTCCCATCGTTAATCTTGATTCACGATAATAAGAAGTATAAACAATGGCATAATCTATTGTTGCTCCCATTAATATTGCTTGAACTATCAATAAAGATATGAAATATACTGATCCTCCTGTAATGGAAATTGCACTCATAGTCAAATATACAGCAGTTTGAAT
>CANPVK010000042.1 GCA_947581715.1 uncultured Bacilli bacterium | reverse complement strand
GTGGATACCAGAAGAGATAGATTTTAGTCCAGTACCAGATGAAGATGGAGAAGATACTTATCCATACAACAATAAAAGCTTTCGTGTAACGATAAATGTATATGCAGAAGGAGATATCATAGAAACAGGAGGACCAACAATAAAAGCAATAAGTTATGGTTATACTGGAGAATTATGGGGATATAAGAGTGAGATAGAAAAGATTGTGATTCAAAATCAATTAAGTGAAATAACAGGAGATAATGTAGAAAGTTGGAATCTTTCAGCAGAAGGTAGTCCGGGAACTGTAAAAGCCTATTATGATAAAGATACGAAAACCGCTTATATTCAAGGGGATGGAAAAATCGATGCCAATCAAGATAGTTCTTATTTATTCTCTGGTTTTAGTAATCTAAAAGAAATAGAAGGATTAAACTTACTAGATACATCTAGAGTAACTAGTATGAGTTATATGTTTTCAGGTTATAGCAATTTAACCAATTTAGATTCTATAAAAGATTGGGATACCTCCAATGTAACGGATATGAGTTCTATGTTTTCTGGTTGTAGTCAATTAACCAATTTAAATTTCAGTGGATGGGATACTTCTAGTGTAACGGATATGAATTATATGTTTACTGGTTGTAGCAATTTAGCAAGTTTAGATTTAAGGAAATGGAATACCTCTAGTGTAAAAAATATGTATGCAATGTTTCAAAATTGTAGCCAATTAGCCGATTTAGATTTAAGTGGATGGGATACCACCAGTGTAACGAGTATGAGTAATATGTTTACTAATTGTAGCAACTTAACCAATTTAGATTCTATAAAAGATTGGGATACCTCCAGTGTAGAGTATATGAGTTTTATGTTTAATGGTTGTAGCAATTTAACAAGTTTAGATTTAAGTAAATGGGATACCTCTAGTGTAAAAAATATGACTTCTATGTTTTATAACTGTAGTAAATTAACCGGTTTAGATTTAAGTAAATGGGATACTCCGAGTGTAACTAATATGAGTGAAATGTTTTATAAGTGTAGCCAATTATCCGATTTAGACTTAAGTGGATGGGATACCTCTAGTGTAATCAAAACGAGTGAAATGTTTTCTGGTTGTAGCAATTTAACTAGTGTAGGAGATTTAAGTAAATGGGATACTTCTAGTGTAACGGATATGCGTTCTATGTTTCAAGATTGTAGTCAATTAACTACTACCATTAACATTACGATGCCATCATCTGCGATGAAAAATTATGCTACTATGTTTAGGAATGCAGCAACAGCTGAAGATACTCAAATCACAGTCAATTATACTACTGAGAATGAATCCTTAGCAGATCAAATGATGGAAACAAAATCATATGGTAGTCATGTAGACAAAGGAAATCCAATTAGTTCTCATACAGTAACAATAGATGACACTGATGATATAGAATATAGTACAACAGCAGGAGCTTATTATCCAAACGTTAGAGTTACTTTAACTTCTACATCAGGAGCAACAGTAGAATCATTTACAATGAATGGAAAGGAAATAACTGGAAATACCTTTAAGATGCCAGATGATAATGTTATAATTACCGATGTAGTAACAACAAAATAGAAAGAAGCAATTCTTTCTTTTTTTGAAATTTTTAGGATTAGAATTGAGATTCTTAATTTCTTATTATATAATAAGAATAGAAGGGAGAATCGAAAATGAAAAAATATATTACCGAATTTGTTGGTACATTCATTTTAGTTTTAGTGGCTTGTGGAGTGGCTGCTATTACAGGAGGAGAATTAGTGCCAACAGCACTAGCTTTTGGACTAGTGATTGTTGCCATGGCATATTCGATTGGAAACATTTCTGGATGTCACTTAAATCCAGCGGTATCTTTTGCGATGCTAATGACAAAAAGAATGAATACAAAAGATTTTATCGGATATGTAATAGCACAGATATTAGGAGCAATTTTAGGAGCATTTCTTTTAGGAGTATTATTAGGAAGTTACAGTAACCTTGGAGCAAATGAATATGGATTAATTGGACAATTAGGAAAAACAGTATGGACTGCATTATTAGTAGAAACAATTTTAACTTTTATTTTTGTTACAGTGATTTTAGAAGTAACATCCAAAAAAGAATATAGTAATGTATCTGGATTAATCATAGGACTTACTTTAACATTAGTCCATTTATTTGGAATTAATTTTACCGGAACAAGTGTCAATCCCGCTAGAAGTTTAGCTCCTGCAATCTTTCAAGGAGGAGAGCCACTTAGTCAAGTTTGGGTATTTATTGTTGCTCCACTCATAGGAAGCTTCCTAGCAGCTTTATTTTATCAATTAATTTTACTTCCACAAAAAAGAAAAAGTTGATTCACTGCGAATCAGCTTTTTTTTCACTCCAATCGATGCCAATAGAATAATTGGCAGGCCCTTCTAAAACATTTCCATCGATATCAAATCTAGACCCATGACAAGGACAATCCCAAGTTTTTTCTTCTAAATTAAAAACTAAGTTGCATTTCATATGTGGACATTGATGGGAAACAATGTGTTTTTGTCCCGTTTCATCATAATAAACACCGTAATATTTTCCATTTATTTTTACTACATAAACAGAATTGCTTTCAAAAACAGGATTCTTTTGAATCATGGTTTGCAAATAGATTTTAGCATAATGAAAAGCACCCAATGTAGAATGAAATAATCCCACAAAATGAAAACGATTTGGTTGGAATAAATCAATATAAGAATTTGGTTTTTTCAAAATAAGATCACAAATTACTTTTCCTGCGATGGTCCCATTTGTCATTCCCCAAGCATTATATGCTGTTGCTAAATAAAGTCCAGGATGATTTTTAATTTCACCAATGATTGGCAAATCATCGTTTGACATAATATCTTGATTCATCCATGTATATTCTGGTTCTGTTGAGAAAAAACGCTGAAAATCACTTTTACTTTTTTCATAATTTTTATGATAGGCAATTTGATTGGTTAAACGATGTTGATGCGAACCATAAATAAAATAGTTTTTATAAAAACGAATAGAGTGAAGATTAGAATCGATACTAATGGCAGTAAAATGATAGGGAAAAGAAACTTTACTAGCATTGACATATTCTCGTTTGATATAAGTTTTAATAGGAATCATACTAGGAAATAAAAAGAAAGGATAATGACAAGCAACGACAACTTGTCTGGCAAGTATATTTCCTTGATTCGTTTTTACTAAATAATGATTTTTTTGAGGAGTAATTTCATAAGCGATGACTCCTTCATAAATTGGTATTTTAGACTGAATGATCTTTTTTAAATGGAGTAAATATTTAAGAGGATGGAAAGTATAAGTATCATGTACGACCATACCATAACGAATAGGAAAGGGAAGAGGAAGATTTTGAACCGTTTCACACGGAATCCCCCAACTTTCTAAAATATTTTTCTCTTTTTCTATTTTGGGAATTCCTTTTTCTTCTTTTGTGAAAATAAAACTATCACATTGTTCTAAATCACAATTTATTTTTTCCTTCTTGACAATTTTTTTTACCAGTTCTATTGCCTCTATTTGTGAATCAAAATAGTTTTTACTAATCTTTGTATCAAAATTCTTTTCTAATTTTTGATAGATGATTCCCTGTAAATAGTTTAGTTTAGCAGTTGTTTTAGAGGTGGCCCCTCTTCCAATTTCACTTTTATCAATTAACATGACATTTTGGGAAGAATTCATTAAAAAATAGGCAGTAGTAATTCCCGTAATTCCACCACCTATGATTAAAATATCTGTTTGAAATTGATTAAGTTTCTGATTTTGATGTTGATGTTCTTTGATTCCTTTTTCCCATAAAGAATGATTGTCCATGAATATCACCTATTGGTAGTATGTTACAAAAAGAAAATAATATGTAGCTAATTTTTTTCTTTTGGATTCATATGAACCATGCAATGCTTTACTTCCTCAAAGTTTTGCTCAATTTGATCATGAATTTTTTGAGCAATTCCATGAGCTTCTCGGAATGATAAATTTTCATCTGCACTAGCTTCAATATCAATATAAATTCGATTTCCAAATAATCTAGTTTTAATAGAATCAATATCTTCTACTCCTTCAATTTGAGAAATCATACTTCGAACCTGTTCTATTAATTCTAAATTACAAGATTTATCAATCATTTTATTCACAGAATCCATAAAAATATCATAGGAAACTTTTAAAATAAAGAAACAGATAATAATACTGGCAATGGGGTCTAATAAAGGAAATCCCAACATAGACCCAATAATTCCAATGAAACTTCCAATAGAAGAAAGACTATCGCTACGATGATGCCATGCATCTGCCATTAAAGAATCTGATTTTAAAAGAATAGCTACACTTCGGGTATACCAATACATCATTTCTTTTCCTAAAATAGAAATAATAGCAGCACTAAAAGCAAGAAAAGTAGGAGCTTTGATATGTTCATAATCTCCAGAGAGAATCATAGATAATCCCATCCAACCAATTCCAAGACCCGTTATAAATAGAAAAATAGCTAAAAGAAAAGCTGCTACACATTCTATTCTTTCATGACCATAAGGATGCTCTGTATCCTCATTTTTCATCGATAATTTGAAACCGATAATAACAATAATCGTACTAAAAACATCAGATAATGAGTGAACACTATCAGATAACATTGCTTGACTTTTTCCAAAAATTCCCGCAATCAATTTAAAAATAGATAAAAATAAATTTCCTAAAATAGTAATAAAAGAAACTTTCATTCCTTCTTGAATCATATTTGGCATGATTTCATCTCCTTATTAGCTGTCATTTCATTATATGTAGAAAATAGTCAGAAGTCAATTGAATTTGCCAAAAAGTAAATATTGACATTGTGTTTTGGTTAGCATATAATGTTAAAGATATGAAAAAATTCTATTCCAATAACGATTAGTTTTTTTCTTTGTCTAAAAATAGATAGAAACGAGGAGGATATAGATGTTCAAAATTATAAAATATCTAAAACAATCATTACCTGCGATTATGCTAATTATATTATTACTGATGCTACAAGCAGTATGTGATTTATCACTACCAGATTATACATCACGTATTATCAATGTAGGAGTACAACAAGGAGGAATCGAATATGCAGTACCAACTGCCATTCGTAAAGAGGAATTCGAAAATATTTTAATGTTTTTAAATAGAGAAGAAAAACAGGAAGTATTAAACCATTATGAATGGATCAATCATGAGGATATAAAGAACGAGAAACAACGTCAAAAATATCCTATTTTACAAAATGAGGATATATATATATTAAAAGAGGATACGGATGTTAAAGCATTAGAAAGTATTTTAGCAAAACCCATTTTAACAAATTATTTATTGACTGCTAATACAGAAGAAGCAAAGCAGATTCAAGTGGGATTACAAAAAAATTTACCGCAAAATTTACAAGGAATTTCTCTTTTAGAAATTTTAAAAACAATGGATGAAAAGCAACTTGAACTGATTCGAAATCAAATGAATGATCAGTTAAATGCGATGCCAGAATCTATCATTCTGCAAACAGCAATTGCATCGATCAAAATGGAATATCAAACAATTGGTATTAATGTAGATCAATTACAAACGAATTATATTGCTTTCGCTGGTTTGAAAATGTTAGGAATTGCTTTACTTAGTATGATAGCAACCATTATAGTAGGATTTTTAGGAGCAAGAACTTCTGCAAAATTTGCGAAAACTTTACGTCATGAGGTTTATCAAAAAACTTTATCATTTAGTACAACAGAATTTAAAAAATTCGGAGTTGCTTCTTTGATTACACGTACTACCAATGATATTCAACAAGTACAACAAGTAATGGTATTTACCTTAAGAATATTATTTTATGCTCCAATTATTGGAGTAGGAGGAGTCATCAAAGCCCTTTCTGCCAATTCTTCTATGGCTTGGATTATTGCTGTTGCTGTTGTTACCGTGATGTCTTTAATGGTTGTCATGTTTGGACTTATCATGCCAAAATTTAAAATGGTACAAAAACAAATTGATCGTTTAAATCAGGTGACCAGAGAAATTCTTACGGGTATTCCAGTAATACGTGCTTTTAGTACGCAAAAGAAAGAAGAAAAAAGATTTGATGTTGCCAATAAAAATTTAAGAAATACTTCTTTATTTGTAGGTCGTGCCATGGGGGTAATGATGCCTACTATGATGCTAGTTATGAATTCGATTAGTATTTTAATCGTATGGAAAGGTTCTCATGGTATTAATGATGGAATCATGCAAGTAGGAGATATGTTAGCATTCATTCAATATACGATGCAAATTGTCATGTCTTTCTTAATGGTATCAATGTTTTCCATTATGTTCCCAAGAGCAAATGTATCTGCTTCTCGTATCGGAGAAATCTTAGAAGAAGTTCCAGTAGTGAGAAACAAAGAAAATCCGAAAACCTTTAGTAAAAGAATTCAAGGATTAGTAGAATTTAAAAATGTAAGTTTTCGTTATCCAGATAGTGATGAAGATGTCTTAACAGATATTACCTTTACGGCAGAGCCAGGGAAAACAACTGCTTTTATTGGTTCTACGGGTAGTGGAAAAAGTACTTTAGTAAATTTAATACCAAGATTTTTTGATGTAACAGAAGGAGAAATTTTAGTCGATGGGGTAAATATTCAGGATGTATTATTGGAAGATTTACATCAGAAAATAGGATTTGTTCCTCAAAAAGGAATCTTATTCTCAGGAACTATTCTTTCCAATATTCGTTATGGAAATGATCAAACTACCATGGAAGAAGTAGAAAAGGCTGCTCAAATTGCTCAAGCTACGAGCTTTATTGCGGAAAAGAAAGAAAAATATGATTCTATAGTTGCGCAGGGAGGAACGAATGTTTCTGGAGGACAAAAACAACGTTTATCAATTGCTAGAGCGATTGCTACAAATCCAGAAATTTATATCTTTGATGATAGTTTTTCTGCATTAGATTTTAAAACAGATCATGAATTAAGAAAAGCGCTAAAAAAAGAAACTGCTAATGCAACGGTATTAATTGTTGCCCAAAGAATTAATACTATCTTACATGCAGATCAAATTATCGTATTAAATGAAGGAAAGATTGTGGGAAAAGGAACCCATAAAGAATTATTAAAAACTTGTAAGATTTATCAAGAAATTGCCGAAAGTCAATTAACGAAGGAGGAACTTACAAATGAATAAAGAAGAAGAAAGAAAGATTTCTAAGCCACCACGAAGAGGACCACATGGAGGACCAGGGGGAATGGGAAATTTCGAAAAAGCTAAAGATTTTAAAGGAACAATGAAAAAACTCATTCATTATTTAGTCCAATATAAAATCCTTTTATTCTTCGTAGTTTTATTTTCCATTGGTAGTGCTATCTTTTCTATTGTTGGACCCAAAATATTAGGACGTGCTACAACAGAAATCTATAATGGTTTAATTGGCAAAGTAACAGGAACTTCTAGTGGAATCAATTTTGAAAGAATTGCTGGAATTTTACTTACTTTATTAGGACTTTATGTAATTAGTATGATTTTTTCTTATATCCAAAGTTGGATTATGACAGGGGTCAGTCAAAAATTAACTTATCAGTTTAGAAAACAGATTTCAGAAAAAATACATCGTATTCCTTTTCAATATTTTGAATCGAAAACAACAGGAGAAATTTTATCTCGTATTACCAATGATGTAGATACAGTAAGTCAAAGTTTAGATCAGAGTTTAACCCAAGTAATCTCTTCTTTTACATTAGCAGTTGGGGTAGTAGTGATGATGGCAAGTATCAATCTTATGATGACAGTTTTAACATTATTGATTGTTCCATTATCCATGATATTTGTTGTTTTCATTATTAAAAAGAGTCAAAAGTATTTTCAAAAGCAACAAGAATATCTGGGAGATATCAATGGTCAAGTAGAAGAAACTTATGCAGGTCATGATATCGTCAAATTATTCAATGGAGAAAAAAAAGCATTAAACGAATTTGAAAAAACCAATGACATGCTATATAACACAGCATGGAAAAGTCAATTTTTATCTATGATGATGCATCCTATTATGACTTTTATTGGAAATTTAGGATATGTAATGGTATCTATTTTAGGTGGATATTTGGTGATTAAAAATAGAATAGAAGTAGGAGATATTTTATCTTTTACACAATATGTGAGAAGTTTTACGCAACCATTAACGCAAGCATCTCAAGTTATGAATTTGCTACAATCTTTAGCTGCAGCAGCGGAAAGAGTATTTGAATTTTTAGAAGTAGAAGAGGAAGAACAAACGGTCAAAAATCCGGTATCCATTGCAGGGATCAAAGGAGAAATTACCTTCCATCATGTGGTTTTTGGATATCAGAAAAATCAAACGATTATTCATGATTTTAATGCCAAAATTAAACCGGGTATGAAAGTAGCATTAGTAGGACCAACTGGTGCTGGAAAAACTACCATTGTAAAGTTGTTAATGAGATTTTATGATGTAAATCAAGGTTCAATTGAAATTGATCATCATGATATTAGAGAATTTAATCGAAATGAATTACGTGATTTGTTTGGTATGGTACTACAAGATACTTGGTTATATAGTGATACCGTTCGTGAAAATATTCGTTATGGGAAATTAGATGCAACGGATGAAGAGGTAGAAGAAGCTGCTATTAGTGCTCATGTAGATCATTTTATTCGTACGTTACCAGAAGGATATGATATGATGATTAATGAAGAAAGTGATAATATTTCAGGAGGACAAAAACAGTTATTAACGATTGCTAGAGTGATTTTAAATAATCCGCAAATCTTAATCTTAGATGAAGCAACTTCTTCTGTTGATACCAGAACTGAACTTGCTATCCAAGAGGCAATGGATGAATTAATGAAAGGAAGAACTAGCTTTATTATTGCTCATCGTTTATCTACGATTCGTAATGCAGACTTAATTTTAGTATTAAAAGATGGAGATATTATAGAACAAGGAAATCATGAAGAATTATTAAAGAAAAATGGTTTTTATGCTACTTTATATAATTCTCAATTTGAAGAAGCAAAATAGCTTCTTTTTTTGTAAAAAAAAATTATTCTCTATTTACAAAATGAAAACTCTTGACTAACTAGGGTAGTGATATGATAAGATAATATTATCGTAGAATAGAGGAGTGATCGATTTTGAAAAAAGGGAAAAAAGTATTCAAAAAACCTCAAGTATATATGATCGCAGGATTTCTTTTGATTCTTCTAGCAATCATTCTCATTCCTAGTTCTTTTTCTTTAGAAACGGAAGTTAGGAGTGTAACGATTACCTCCAAAGAATTAAGTTATGAACAAAAAGAACCAGGAAGTTGGAATATTGAGAAGAGTGCAGAATGGACCAGTAAAGGAAAAGCTAGGATTACTTTTGATGTTGATACTGTTTTAAAAACAGAAAATGCTTATACAGATATTATTTTAGTATTAGATGTATCTGGAAGTATGGCAGGAGATAAATTAGAGAGAGTAAAGCAAGATTCTAAAGAACTAGTAAGTAGTTTATTAACTGATCCTAATAACCGAGTAGCTTTGATTACTTTTGAAACAGAATCTAGTTTAATTAGTAAACTAACAAATAACAAAGATGAAATTTTAAATCAAATAGATTCTTTAACAGATTCAGGAAATACGAATTATTATCAACCACTTATTCATGTGGATGAGATTTTAAAGAATTATCAAAAAGAAGAAAATAGAGAATGTATCGTTTTATTCTTAACAGATGGATATCCGAATGAAGATATACCAAATCAAATTGCTGAGTATTCTTATTTAAAGAAACAATATTCTTATTTAACAATCAATGGCATTCAATATGAGATGGGAAAAAGTATTTTAGAACCAATCCAGGAAATTAGTGATCATCAATTTATAGCAGATATGGAGAGTTTAAATAATGTTTTATTCGAAGCATCTGTAACCCCAATTCCTTATTCTAGTTTTACGATTACCGATTATCTTGATTCTAATTATTTTGAGATAGAAAATATAGAAAAGATTCAGGTAAATCAAGGAAAAGTCAATTTAGAATATGAAAATGGAGTACCGAAAGTAACCTGGAATTTGAATAATTTCAAATCAGGTTCTAGTGCTCAAATGACGATTGATGTCAACTTAAAAGAAGAATATTTAGAAAAAGGTGGATATTATCCAACCAATCAAAAAGAAAAAATAGAATCTAAAATAGAAGATGTAGAAGAGCAAGTAGAAAGTAAAGATACTCCTATTTTAAAAACACCTACTAAAGTGATTTATGAAGGAAATGCTCCAGATGGATGTAGTGTTGAAAATGTCCCAGAAAGTGAAGAAAAATGGGCCAAAGAAATCGTAGAAATATCAGAAAAAGAACCAAGCTGTGAAGGATATCAATTTAGAGGATGGGAGATCGTAACAGAAAATGTAAAAAGAATAAATAAAGATTACTTTGAAATGCCAGGAAAAGATGTCATCTTAAGAGCAGAGTGGGGAAAAGTAGGACTTAGTAAAACGATGGAAGGAGAAGTATATGTTGCCCCTCCACCAGTGATACAAAGAGTAGGATCTTTTAGTTATAAAGAAAAGTTATGGCAATATAAGAGGGAAATAACCAAAATCGTTATTCAGAATAGGATCCAAAAACCAGAAGCAGACAATATAGAAAGTTGGGATATTTCAGAAGCAGAAGATGGAACAATCATGGCTTATTATGATAAGGGAAATACGACGGTTTATATTCAAACAAATGGAAATATCATAGCAAATGAAAACAGTTCATATTTATTCTCTGGTTTTAGTAAATTAACAGAAATAAAAGGATTAGAATTATTAGATACATCGAATGTAACTGATATGAGTTATATGTTTAATAGCTGTAGCCAATTAGCAAGTTTAGATTTAAGTAAATGGGATACTTCTAGTGTAACGAATATGAGTTATATGTTTTCTAGATGTAGTGGATTGGCTAATTTAGATGCTATTAAGGACTGGGATATTTCCAGTGTAACCAATATGTATTCTATGTTTGATCACTGTAGCCAATTAACCAATCTAGATTTAAGTGGATGGAATACTTCAAGTGTAACCAATATGAATTATATGTTTTATGATTGCAGTGGATTAACTACTTTAGATTCTATTAGAGATTGGGATACTTCCAAGGTAACCAGTATGAGTTTTATGTTTTATGATTGCAGTGGATTAACCACTTTAGATTTAAGTAACTGGGATGTATCCAAGGTAACCAGTATGAATTCTATGTTTTATGGTTGTAGCAAGCTAACTACTTTAGATTTAAGTGGATGGGATACATCCAGTGTAAAGGATATGAGTAAAATGTTTCTAGAATGTAGCCAATTAACCAATCTAGATTTAAGTGGATGGAATACTTCCAGTGTAACCAATATGAGTGATATGTTTAAAAATTGTAGCCAATTAACCAGTGTAGGAGATTTAAGTAAATGGGATATTTCTAAAGTAACCGATATGGGATATATGTTTTATGGTTGTAGCAAGCTAACTACTTTAGATTTAAGTGGTTGGGATACTTCTAAAGTAAAATATATGAATTCTATGTTTGAAGATTGTAGCCAATTAATTACTACCATCAATATTATGATGTTATCATCTAAAATGAGTAGTTCTTCTAACTATAGTTTAATGTTTTCAAATGCAGCAACAGCTGACAATGCTCAAATTACAGTTAATTATACTGTTGAGAATCAAGAATTAGTTGATAACATGATAAAAACAAAATCAAATAGTAGTCATGTAAACAAAGGAACCCAAATTAATTTCCATACAGTAACAATAAGTGACAATGAAGATATCAAGACAAGTACTACAGCAAGCAACTATTATCCAAATGTTAGAGTAACTTTAACGTCTAAGTCTGGTAAAAAGATTATATCTTTTGATATGAATGATCAAACAATAACTGGAAATACCTTTAAGATGCCAGATGATGATGTTACAATTACTAATGTAGTTACAAATTAGAAGGCATGATGCCTTCTTTTTGGAAAAAAAGTTGCTATTCCATAAAATTCATTTTATAATGATAATAATAGGAGATGATGCAAGGATGAATAAAAGGGCTTTCACTTTGGTAGAATTATTAGGAGTAATCGTAATCCTATCCATTGTTTTAATGATTGCTGTTCCGAATGTAACTTCTACTTTGGATAAAGCAAAGAAAGAATCCTACCTATCAGATGCTAAAAAGCTAATTACACAAACGGAATATGAATTAAGAAGAGGTGGAATAGAAAAACCAGCAGCAAACGAATTAATCAAAATCACCTTATCCTATTTAGGAACCAGAGATGTTTCCAAAGATCAAGATGGAAATAAATATAATCTAAAAGATACCTATGTCGTTGTAGTTCGAAAAAATGGTTATTTAGAATATTATGTGAATTTAGTAGCTGATTTAGAAGAGGGACAAAAAGGGATTCAATTAGTAAAAAGTGATGAATTAGATAGTGAAGAAAGATTTAATTTGATCACTACGGATATAAAATCACTAAGTGAATCCGATATTATATCCAAAACAGGAGTTTCTGGAACTTTGGAAACGTTAGAGTAATAAAATAGAAAATTAAGAAAAATGTATAGTTGTAAATGATGTGAGACCAAAAAAGTAAAAAAATTAAAGTGATATGATATAGTAAAAATGGTAATT
>CANPVK010000041.1 GCA_947581715.1 uncultured Bacilli bacterium | reverse complement strand
AACTTCTTAATACTAAAGATATTGCTCTATTGTTAAAGAAAAACACATGATTTAAATTTTCATGCGTTTATCCTGTCCTTATTATAATACCTTACTTTGTCTATTTTATGTAAACAATGATATGAAAATATAATTTATTTCGTATGATAAAAATAAGAAATCACTTTCGAAAAATAAAATAAGATCGGAGTACTTTTATTAATAGCAGTTGCCTTTCCAATTGCTTTTCCACCAATTGTTAAGGCTGCAATCACGGCAGTAATCATTAAACTAACAATCAATAAATTCCAATGAAAATTATTTGCGATAATAGTAGATAATGCTACTCCTGCAGAACCACTAATGATTCCACAAATATCACCAATGACATCATTACAGAAACTAGATGCTTTTTCATTATTTTGAATCAATTTTACTGCTAACTTTGCACCTCTTACTTGTTTCGTTGCCATAGAATTAAAGGTTTTGATATCAGCAACAGTAACACTAATTCCAATCATATCAAATAAAATACCAATTCCAATAAATAATAAAATAATTAAAGTTGCTACAATACTATTAGCATTAGGAATGGTAGCTTCTGAAATAAAAGAAAACAAAAAAGAAATAGAAAAAGCTAAAATAGTTACGGTAAAAATCCATTTATAATCTACTAATCTTTTGTTTTTAATTGGTTTTTTATTTGCTTTTTTGGAATATTTTTCTTTCATTTTTTTTACTTTCATTTTTCAACCTCATTGCATAAAAAAAATAAGAAATGGTTATTAATATAGTAAACTTTGTATCTTAGGTCAAGTTGGATTTCCCTACTTTCTACTTACCGTTACCAATAAGCGGTTCCCCTTGAAAGAAAGCAATAGATTGTCACCAATGCTATGACTTGATTGCCACTTAGTATACACTGCAATCCTATATTAATAGTACACCCTAGGAGATTTCCTCCAACACTTTTCTAGTTTATTACTATGCTTTTTTGCAACAAATGTTTCAAGTAGCGATACTGATTAAAAAGATGTACACCTTTTAGTCAGTTGTCTCTATCCCCAAATATCACGCAAGCCAAGCTACACTATCCATAGATTTCTCCACATGATAGGTTTGATCCTAAGTCGTAGAACTATTATTCCACAAGATTAGGTCTCCACGAGTAAATGGGACGTTCCCCATATGCCATTATAAGCGCCCATAGACTCTTCCCTCCAGCACTCACCCAATACTGGGCGTACTAAGCAAGCACCAAAGGTTTCATAGATGTGCTCTTAACGAATTTTTAGGCTCGTCTTCGTAATAATTGAAAGTGACTAGAATAATGCACCATTTCTTATTACATTATATTATATTTTTATTTATTTTTCAAATTCTTATATTTTTACTTTACAGAATATTTTTTTACATAAGATTGTGAATAATCTTTTTCTTGTCCTTCACACTCAAACATTACCCCATGCATAAATCTTCCATTTACACTATTATCTTGTGTCAATTTTGCCCTTTGAGAAGAATAATAATTAGGATTTTGTAAAGAATTCTCTCTGAAATAAATATTTTCTTCTTGGATACCAGATTGTAGGAGTTGATTGGTTAAAGCTTTCTTTTGATCGATATATAAAATTCCATCTTTTTCCATAACACAATCATTCCATACAAAAGAATTGCTAATCCAAGTTGGTTCACTTTGCTTATCATCTCCTACAAATGGGAAAAAATAAGCGAATGGTGAAACATCTACAACAATATCTTCAGGATTTCCACCTAATTGTGAAGCAATCGTAAATGGTACTCCTTGATTGATATGACGACCACTACAGTAAGTAGAAGTAGCCTCTTTTGTTTTTAAATTCAAAGCAATGACATTAGCACTATCAGATACAGGAAATCCAATGACTACTCCTGGTGTATTTCTCGTTAATTTTACCGTATCGGCCCAGACATCATATTCATATAAATCACGATATTCTGCAACATCATCTGGTGTAACGGTATAAGATGTACCAGGAACATAAGGATGATTAGAATCTTGTTGATTGGCCATAAAAATATTTCTTCGATCAAAACCAATCTCTCTCCCTAGCAAAATCTTATTTCTATTCATTAATCTTTTTCTTTCTACTGGATTTTCTTCTAATCCTGGATAAAATTCTTTCGCAGAATTCATCTGCCCATGTTTTACTTGTGAATGAAACACAACAAAATTTTTAATTTCTTTCATTTGAATTCCCCCTCAAACAAATACGAGCTTAATAATACCATAAAAAATGAAAAAAGTCAAATTCTTCTACGGGAATCATAAAGAATCATATAATTTCTAAATCCCTATCTTTCAAAAAAGAAAATAATTTTTCATGTTCTTCTGTAAAGGGAACATAGTCTTTATCTCCCTGTCTAAAAATATCTTCTAAATATGGATAATATACATATTTAATATCCGTTAATTCTTCCACCTGAAGTTTTGTCTGGTGAATATCGATATTTTTATGTAATAAATAAACATCATCTAATACACGAATAAGAGAATGATGATAAGGCTGAATCCTTTTAATTGTAAATAAATACTCTAATTCTTCTTCTTTTACATCTAAATTTAATTCTTCTTTTAATTCTCGAATAGCGGCCTGTCTACTAGTTTCACCACTATCAACATGTCCAGCTACAGAAATTGCCCAAAGATTAGGAAATGTTTTTTTATTGGGATTTCTTTTTTGGACTAATAATTCTTGATGATCATTTTCAATCCAAATATGACTGGAGCGATGCCAATATCCTTTTTCATAAACTTCATCTTTAGTAGCTACTTGTCCCGTAGGATTTCCAAATTCATCTAATACATCAATTTGTTCCATATTATCACCGATATTATCTTACCATACCCTTTCCAAATTAGACATTCTTTTTCTCATTCTTGACACAATTAGGCAGGAAAAAAAGTAGTACCAACTACTTTCCATCCTTTTCTGTTTCTTTGATAATATACACAGGTCTACGTTTTGTCTCTAAATAAGTTTTCGCTAAATATTCTCCAATAATTCCCGTACAAAACAATTGGATACCACCAACAAAGAACATAATGCATACCATACTTGGCCATCCATCTACAGGATCACCCCAAACAATGGTTCTTACGATAATAAAGATGATGAAACAGAAAGCAATCATACAGAAAATGACTCCTATCAAAGCAGCGATAACCAAAGGAGCAGTAGAAAATGCAACAATTCCTTCGATAGCATAAGAAAATAATTTCCAAAAATTAAATTTAGATGTTCCAGCTTTCCTGTCTTCTATATCAAAATCAATCCACTTGGTTTCAAATCCAACAAAACTAAACAACCCTTTCGAATAACGATTATATTCTTTCATAGAAAGAATGGCATCTACCATTTGTCTGGTCATTAAACGAAAATCTCTCGCCCCAGGTACCATTTCCGTTTTAGAAATGTGACCAATAATCTGATAAAACCATTTGGTAAAGATTTTACGAAAGAAAGAATAGCCTTTTCGATTGGTACTTTTCGTTGCACAACAATCATATTCTTTGGTTTCTAAGGTATCAAACATTTCTACTAATAAACTAGGTGGATCTTGTAAATCGGCATCCATAGTCGTAATATAATCTCCGGTTGCATGTTCTAATCCAGCATAAATCGCAGCTTCTTTTCCGAAATTTCTAGAAAAAGATAGATATCGTACTCTTTTATCCTTTTTAGATAGTTTTCTAAGTTCTTCTAGTGTTTTATCCTTTGATCCATCATTCACAAAAATAAATTCAAAATCACATTTATCCTTCATCTCTTTTGTGATTTTATCTACTTCTTGATAAAACAAAGGAATCGATTCTTCCTCATTATAACAAGGAACAACAATTGAAACTTTTTTCATTTTTACACCTTCTTGACCAAATTTTACCATATTATTTTCCTTTTTGAAAGACAAATACCTTAGAGAATACATAATTAGACACAATAACGATGATTTGAGAAATTAATTTCAAAATTTTATCATTTCCATGAAGAAGAGTAACTCCTATAAACATAATTGCCATATCCATTCCTAAAGTAATGAACCTTGCCAGAACAAAATTCGTTGCTTCTTTGAGTTTATTTTTATTTTTACTTTGAAAAACCATACTACGATTAGTAAAATAAGCAAAAGTTACACCAGCAACCCAAGATAAGATATTGGCAGCTTGTAATTCTATTCCATGTTCTGGATTCAAAATCGTATAAACCAGAAAATAATAAACAGCTAAACTAACAACTGTTGTGAGTATTCCAAATATAACATATAGAATAATTTCTCGATATTTTTGAAATAAATGGTGAAAATTTTTTATCATACTTCTTCCCTCATTTTGATCAATATATTTTTCTACTAAATCAATCATATTTTGATTATTACTTTGATAAGCACTTGGTTGAAATTTCTTGACCTTTTGAATAGCTTGTTTTAGATCATTCATTTCGTAAACAGGTAAAATAAAATTTCGTTTTCCCAACTCATCCACAATTTCTAGCTGATGATCATTATGATGCTCTTGATATTTTGCTAATCTTGGTACAGCAATCACTTTTTTACCCTTTTTTAAACAATCAAAGATACTACCAACCCCAGCATGTGTAATCACATAGCTACTTTCTTCCATATATTGTTCTAGCTTCTTTTTGGAAACATAATCAAATATTTTCATATTTTTCGATTGATATTTGGTATAACCAGCCTGAACAATGACTTCTTCTTGAATGACTTTTTTTTCAATTAAAGAATCAATTTCTTTTAATAATCTAGTAAACTGTTTATCTTGTGTTCCTAGTGTTACTAATATCATAGTGCCTCCTCTAATAAATCCAGCCACCATAGGTTGCTTTTGGATATTGCTTTAACATACTTTTCCACTGTACAATAAATAAATCCGCAAAATGATAAATTAATCGACCCGTAATCGTTTTGGTATGAATATTAGCAAATGTTTCAATATAAATAATTTTACTTCCCAACAATTTTCCAATACAACACATAGGTCCTGCCGTATGAGCACCTGTTGTAATGATAAAATCTGGTTTTATTTTGAAATAAAGATAGACACTTTTCATACAATTTGCTAAAAGTTTAAAAGGGTAAGAAAAGAAATGATCTTTCGTTCCATAGATTAAATAGTCAATACGTTGTTGATATTTTGCTTTCAAGTTTTCTGTTGATTTTGTTTTTTCGGTAATAATATGGTAATCATACTTCTGAAATAAAGGATTTAGCATCATCATCTCGGATAAATGCCCTCCTGTACTAGAAATAAATAATACTTTTTTCATTTTAACCCTTTCTTTTTAATAAGTTGATCCATTCTTTTTTGATATTTTCACTACTAAACTGTAAACTGGTAGTTCTAGCATTTTTTCCAAGTTCCATTCTTTTCTTTGGATGTTCTACCAAATCACTCATCTTCTGAATCATCTCTTGAAAATTTCGATTTTCAATCAAGTAACCATTTTGATCATTTTGAATTAAATCATTAGCACCCTCTGCCGAAGTAAAAGCAAGACAAGGAATTCCAAAAGACATTGCTTCAATTAAAACAATTCCAAAAGATTCTGTATAAGAAGTCATCAAATAAAGAGAAGATTTCTGAAGTAACGCATTAATTTCTTTTTTCTTTAAAAAACCATGCACGGTAATCGTATCAGTTAAATGGTATTCATAAATTTTATCTACTAATTTATTTTTTAAAGCTCCTCCTCCTACGATATCGAGATGCCAATCAGGATATTTTTGATGGAAATCACGATAAATTTCAATTAAGTCTTCATATCCCTTTTCTTTTGATAATCTTCCAATCGTAACCATCCTTTTTTCCGTTAATGAAGAAGTCGTTTTAGGAATACTTTCCAACATATTAGGAATAAAAACACATCTACATTTGATATGATTTTCTTTCATTTTCTTTTTATAAAAATTTCTTAAGGAATCAGATACTAATACCAAACTATCTAAATTACGACAAGAATGAACAACTCCATTCGCATAATCCATATCATCATGATAATGATTATGTTCCCAAGCGATTTTATAAGCTTTTTTCTTACCGTATTGTCCTAGCCATTTATTAAATAATACTCTGGTAGAAATGATAATATCGCTATCACATTTCTTCATCGCTTCCATGGTTTTGGTTTTTCTCAAAAATAAAACTAAAATGGCATTTTTCGTTTCTTTCAAGAATTTAATCGGATGAAAATGTCGAATAGAATCTTTCCATTCTTCTCGATTTGGTTTATATTTTTCTATTAAATATGTTATTTTCACTTGATGAGAAACATCGAAAGCCGGAGTTTGATCTAATTTATAAGTAGAAACAATTTCTACTTCATAATCATTTGCTAAAAGATTAGCAAGATTAACAACACTTTGTTCTACTCCTCCATACCCTAAATGGAGAGAAAAAATTGTTAGTTTCTTCATTCTTACCACCTATATTTATTATAATAAAGAAATAAAAACAAGTAAAGAAAAGTTCCAAAATATGTATGAATAGGAAAAAAATCTCTCAAGATATGATTGAATATCCGCAAACATATTCACAAAACAAGGACTATGATTCTTTCATAGTCCTTATTTGACACTATAATAACAAAATAATACTTATTCTAAATAATGAATTTCATCAATTAAATATCCAATATAAACGAATTGCTTGGTTTTATCTTTTTGACTACAAGTAATTAAAGTAATCGTCTTTTTATGGAAATCTCTATCTATGGTAGCATAACCATTTTTTATAATTTGATAGTAATGATCTATTTGATAGACATATTTCGTATTCTGATAATAAAATTCTATTAAACTATCGGTATTTAACTGATCTAAATCATTAAAGAATGCAAGTTTTCCACTACCAGAATGAGCCATTAAAATGACATTAGAACTTTCTTCTGTTGGATAAGTAGAATTTGGATGGATTGTTACATTTTTTGAAATATTATTTCTTTGATCTTCTTTTTGATAGATTCCTTTTTTTAAATGAATCTGAGGAATGGATAAAATAGCATCGTAAGTATCGATGTCTTCTGTAACATACCCAACTTCTTTTTGCAATGTCATTTCAATTTTATTGTTTTCTTGTGCTTGTTGATATTGACTTGATAAATATTGATATCCAATGGTAATGACCCCTAAAAATAAGAAACAATAACCACTAATTTTCATTCTTTTTCTCTTTCCTTAATAAGTAAAATCCGCTTAGTAGAAGAAAGGTTCCAAAATAAGAAATATTAGACTGGTAGATTTTCGTATTAGGTACTTCAATTCTTTCTTGTTTATCACTATATTCAAAAACTTGTTCTAATAGTTCTACTTTCTTTGTTTCTAAACTGTCTAATAATACTTCTATTACAGATTGATCAATTGGATTGATCAAATAATAGTTACCTAGATATAAATCTTCCGTTAAAATGGTTTCCCCATTCCACTTCGCAGTAGTTATAAAAGAATCTTTTTCATATAATTTTAAACCATCTTTCGAATATATATCTTCCTTTGCATAAATAGGAATTTCAACATCGATATCCTGTTGTCTATCGGTTAATATATCATTAAAATAATATTCTATCCATTTTTCAATTTCAATTTTACTTTTTACTTTTTGGTTAGGAACAATAATTTCCATATATTTTTGGTGATTTTCATCTTCTAAATAATCCGTATTATCATTGATTTCAAAAAAGAATATATCTTCATTCATCAAATAACCATCTACTGCTTTTATTTGCTCTACTTGATAAGTACCACTGGTTAATAAGTACATTGGAGTACTACCGAAATCATCAGTTGTAAAAATGAGAATATTTCCATCTAAATCTGTTACGTATTTCCCTGTTTCTAAATCTTTCATTCGAAATGCTGCACCCTTTTCTAAAATGGGTAAATGAGAATCAAAATCTGTATTTTGAATTCTAATATTTAAAGTTAATTCTTCATTGTATAATGAAAAGTTTTGGGTTTGATTTGCTTCTACTACATGAATTTCAAAATTTTCTGTAAAGGCATAATTTTTAGCACCCTCTTCTTGTACAACGGTATAGGTTCCATATGGCAACATAAAAGTATAAGAACCAGTTTCATCTGTTTGAAAAGTTTTCACTTTTCTATGATTTTTATCATAAATCGTAAATTTTGCATCTTTTTCTTCTTTCGTTTCACCTGTTATGGGATTTCTCAAATACTTTTGAAAAGTAATTTGATTTTGAATAACTTGATTATAAAAAGAAATATTTTTTACTTCTTCCTCTACTTGAATTTCTAAAGTATTAGGATTTAATTCATATCCTTCACCTGCTTTTATTTCTTTTAAATAATAAGTTCCATACTCTAAATCTTCAAACGATAATGAAAAATCTTCATCGATTTCTTTTTCTGCAATGAAATAATTATCTTGATCAAATAACTGAAATTTACTTCCTTTTAAACTTGCTTCTCCCATAGACTCAGTTGTTCCAGTAGTCATATCTAATTTATTAACTACTATTTTAGCAGGATTTACATTTAAGCTAATTGTCATATAAATGGGATAATAATTTCCAGGCACTAATATATCTTGTCCGGTTTGATCTATATAAATAATAGGGTCTGTTGAAAATCTTTTCCCTTTGTTTGTAAAATATAATATTGTTTCCCCTTTTGTTCTTTTATTGACAATTAATTGATCTCCATTTTTCGAAACTTCAATCGTACCATTATGATGGTAATCAAAGCGATCTAATACTTGATTTGTATCGACAATCGTTATTGGGGTATTATAAGCTAAATCATAATGCTCATTATAAAAAGATGGTGTTGTTGCATGATTTTCTACTAATGAGTTAATTTCAGCCATTTCTGTTTCATATTTAGAAACTTGATTACCATTTAAGGTATCCGTAAAATAGAAAGTAGAATCTTTGGATACTTCTTTCCAAATCATAAATTGTGTAATGGCAAACCATTTACTATCAGCATGTCCCTCATACCCATATCCATAATAGGAAATTAACATTACTTTTTCCCATGTAGCATAATCAAAAGTAGCATGTTGATATGGTTTATCATCATATCCCATTAAACTAGTATTTTCCTTTAAATTTTCCCATGGCTCTAAACAATATACAGGTTCATTATCACTATTTCTTCTAAAAAATCTTAATTGTTCATATTTACCCGAAGAACCTTTGAATTTTTTAATATAGGCACCTGAAATATATTCTGCAGCATGAAAGCTATCCCCCAAAGCCTCCACTTTCACACTAGGTATCACAAAAAGTGATAATAATACTACGAAAACAATTATTAATCTTTTCATTTTTTCCCTCCTATTAAAATTGGTTTCTATAGTATTATTTGAAAAAAATTCCATTTGACTAAAAAAAAAGAAAAATTTTTCATTTTTCTTCCATTTTTCTTCATTTTTTGATAAAATTTGACACTTTTTTACATAATTAATTCTTCTTTTTTTGAAATAATTCTTTTACACTGGGAAGAGATAGTTCTTCATTTCTAGCATCAATCAAATCGAAAAACCGATACATGGTAGTACAACTTTCACATTTAGCTGGACTCTCTTTCTTATCTAACCACTTCTCATGAATTTTCTTTGCTCGTTTGATTGCCTCTAATAAATCCCCCATATTGATAAAAAATATGGAAAATTTTTAATAAATTTTTTTGATATTTTTGGCTACAACCGTGAGATGCAAATTGTTCATCTATTTTTTGTTTATAATCTTTTCGATCAATCCCACTATCACAATAGAAGAAATGTAGTAAAAAGAAATATTCAACAGCTTGATTGGACCAACATGCAATGTATCCTTCTTTCTCGCACATTTGAATTGCTTTATTAAAATCATTATCACTAAAACTATCTTTATCGAATACCACAATTGTATATTTATATGGTATTAACACTTCTCTTTTCTTACGATCTACTAAATTTTGAAGTTCCATTGCTTTATCTACTAAGGAAGTAGTATTCATTCCCATCCCTGTAATAGTAACATCTAATTGCATATCTTGAGGTATTTTAGTATTCATAAATTCAATAACGCCTTTTAAATAGTTAGGTTCTGTTTTTGTTCCTTCACAGACAACCAACCATTTACTTTTTTCTTGTCTTAAAATTCCACTTTTCCTTGGTGTTCTTTCCTTTCTACTTCCCATACTGATTACCTCTCTTGAAATGGAATTGCTCCAAATTCTCCTGCTAAATATTTCTTTTCGTAGTCTGCATCCCCTCTTAAATTTTCAAAATCAGATAAAGAATACAAATTAGACATTCCATTTTTATCTTTTTCTACTAAATAAATCTGATCTCTTCTTAATTCATCTTTATCAAATAAATAAGTACTATGAGCACTATAAATTAATTGTGCATGTTTTTTATTGAAAGATGGATTATTAAACATGGAAACAATTTTACGATATAAAAGAGGATGAAATTTCGTATCTAATTCATCAATAAATAAAGTTCCACCATCTTCTAAGGAAAGGATAATAAATGGAGCTAATGCTATTGCTTTAAAGGTTCCATCCGATTCTAAGGATATTTCCATTTTATATTTCTTTTTCCTATTCTTAGGATCGGAGTGAACACAATATATTTTATATTCTTCCTTCTCCAATTTATTTTCTTTTTCTATAATAATCTTTTCAACACAAGAATCAATTTCACTCATAAATCTTTCTACTTTTTCTACTAAATCTGGATTATTATATAATAATTCATAAATAGAAGTAGGGATATTCATAAAATCTTTTGCATAAAATCCATTTATAAACCAATCATAGATTTTATCCGCTATTTGAATTCTTCTTCTTCCTAATATACTAAGTAATAACGTTTTTTGATCTAAAAATGGTTCATAGTCTTTAATATCAGCAAATTTTTCTACGATAACATTATTTTTTTCTCTTTCAAATAACATTTTTTCTTTTGCTGTTGTATTGCTTTTAAATGGCTTTTCATAAAGCCATTCTTCCTTAATTTCCTCTCTATTGGCAATAAAACCATAACGATATTCTTTCTCATCAATGTTTAAAAATATTTCAAATTCACTGTCTTCTTTACGATATTCATCGGTAAAAATAAAGGGATTTACCTCAAATGGTTTTGTTTTATTCATATCAAAGGACTTTATCACTAAATATGCCATGGTAAAAAAAGCATCCAAAACGGTTGTTTTTCCAGAAGCATTAGCACCTTGTATTTCTACTACAGGTAACGTTTTATTTCCATTTTTCTCTATTAGATAATCAGAATGTCTTTGTTCTAAAGTTGCTGTCATATCCAGTGTAGCCTCATGATAAAAACTTTTATGATTTTTAAAACGAAATTGTATTAACATAATCTCACTTCTTTCTTTTTCAAGCATATTATATCATCTCTTTTCTAAATTTCAATGTTTTAGGAGAAAATTTCTCCTAAATTATTAAATTATTTTTATTTTACTACTTATTTTTGATAAAATATGTCGTTTTATAGAAAAAGAAAAACGTGATATAAATCACGTAAAAATACACAACAATTAATTTTATTTTTGGATTACTTATATGTATTTTATTTTAATAATTCTTTTTCAATAAAATACCTTGGTCTTTGTTTTGTTTCATGATATATTTTGCCAATATATTCTCCTATAACTCCAATAGATAGCATTTGAAGTCCTCCAATAAACCAAATAGATATAGTAATAAATGTCCATCCTGGTACTACTTTTCCCATCATTTTCACAACTAAGGAATATATCATAATAACAATACTTATGAATAATATAATCATTCCTAAAATCAGTACCATTCTTAATGGTTTAATACTAAATGACGTTATTCCATCACAAGCAAAAGATAACATTTTTTTGAAAGGATATTTGCTTTCACCAGCAAATCTTTTATCTCTTTCATAGTAAACTACACTGCTTTTATAGCCTATTAAAGGGAATATTCCTCTTAAAAATAAATTTACTTCTTTATAATTTTCAAAACAATCTAATACTTTTCTACTAGTTAATCTAAAATCAGCGTGATTATATATAACATCTACACCCATTATTTTCATCAATTTATAAAAACTTTGAGCAGTAGTTTTCTTAAACCAAGAATCTTTTTTTCTACTATTTCTTACTCCATATACAATTTCATTACCCTTATAATACTCTTCTAACATCTTATCTATAGCATGAATATCATCCTGTAAATCAGCATCCATACTAATTATTACATCTGCATATGACTTAGCTGTTAATAATCCTGCTACTAAAGCATTTTGATGTCCTTTATTTCTCGATAATTTAATACCTAAAAAGGTATTATTATTTTTATGTATACTTTCTATTAAGCTCCAGGTTTTATCTTTAGATCCATCATCTACATATAGTATCTTACTTTCCTTAGAAATTAATTTATTACTAATTAAATTCTTATATTTTTCTTTTAATCTTTTAGTAGTTTCTAACAGAACTTCTTCTTCATTATAACAAGGTATTACCATATAAAGTATTACTTCTTTATTCATAACATCACATCCATAATATTATTTTACTAAAAATTTAAAAAAAGTATATTATTTTTAAAAATTTGCAAACTAATTATATCATATTTGCATTACTTTTTAATTGAATGATTTTTGAGTTCCGGTAAAAAATAGGAGCAAAAGAAAAAAATGAATTTGTTTTATCCACAGATTCATTTTTTTGTGCAA
>CANPVK010000040.1 GCA_947581715.1 uncultured Bacilli bacterium | reverse complement strand
TTATTTGTTACTAACTAGTCATCATACTTTAAGTTGCATTTAACCTTAAAAAGTTGCGTTTACTTTAAAATTTGAGCTTTATATGTTTTATTACTGTAAAAATCAAAATAATTCTAAAATCGCTGGATTCGATAGTTAGCTTTTTCATAATATAAAAGTTTTCAATTAGTTTATTAACGGAGATATGCTTGAGTTTTTTCGACCTTATGATTATAATAAAACATTATTTTAATATTTAAAAAAGAAAGTTATTTTTTAATACTTTCTTAATTCAAAATGATCATTATCTACAATTTCATATCCTTTAATTGCCAATTGTTCTGGAATATATGATAAGATATGATAGCGTTTTTCATAATACTTAGAATCTAATAACTCATGATAAAGTTCTATAACTGTTTTATTTTTTGTTTGTCCCTGTTGCCATAATCGTATTAATTGGTTACTTATTTTACTAGCAATTTTGGTGAATATTTCTTCATTCATAGTAATCTCCTTATCTGTTTAATCTTATTATACTGGTTATACAACCAATAGTCAATCAACTAAATAAATTGGTAAAATTTACCATAGGAAGTGTTGGAATGGTAAAAGTATATATCGAAAAAGGATATTATTTATTTAAACTAAATGATCTTCTTATGCAAAGGGAAATTAGTAAGAATAAATTAATGAGGGAAACAGATACCGATTTTAAAGTAATTCAAAGGATTCTTCGTGGAGAATTAACAAAATTAGATATATATGTTATTGCCAGAATATGTGATTATTTAAAATGTCATATTTCTGATATTATTGAATATTACCCAATGCTTACTAAAGAAACAAAAATAGAACAAGAAGAAGCTGAAATAAGTTAGCTTCTTTTATTTTTGCTTTCTAGAAATATTTAATAATATTCCAATGGATACTAATGTAATAAGCAAACTAGAACCTCCATAAGATAAAAAGGGTAGAGTAACACCCGTTACGGGGATAGAACCTATTACTACTAAAAGATTTAACACTGCTTGAATTAAGATTTGAAAAATCATACCAAATGCTAAAAATTTAGAAAAAGAATCTTTTGTTTGTAGGGCAATTCTGATACCTCGGTATAAAATAAGTAAAAATAAACTGCTTACAATAATAACTCCTAAAATTCCAAATTCTTCACTAATAATAGAAAAAATAAAATCGGTTTGAGGTTCTGGTAAATAAAATTGTTTTTGCCTAGATTTTAAGAATCCTTGTCCTAATAATCCTCCTGGTCCAATCGCGTATAGACTTTGAATAATTTGAAATCCTGTTCCTAATGGGTCTTTCCATGGATTTAAAAAAGAAGTAATACGGTCAATTCGATAAGGGGCAATTAAAATTAAACCAACAATTCCAAAGATTCCTAATACACCTAATCCTAAAAAAAATTTTATATTAACCCCTGCTATAAATAGCATTGCTAATATACTTACTACAATTATCATTCCTGTTCCAAAATCTGGTTGTAACATAATAAGACCAAATACAGTAAATAAAACAAGTAGAATAGGAAGAACTCCATTTTTTATATCTTTAAGAAATTTGTTGTTATTCGATAAATATTTGGCAGTAAAAATAATTAAACCAAGTTTTGCAAATTCACTTGGCTGGATTCCGAAGGAACCAATTCCAAACCAACTTCTACTTCCATTTCGAATACTACCAATGCCAGGAATTAAAACTAAAATTAATAAAAATAGACAAACAGCTAAAATGAAGTTTGTCTTTTTATAGTACCATTGATAATCTATTTTTGATATTACAATCATTAGTGCAATTCCTATTCCAATAAATAAAGCTTGTTGTTTCACATATTTAAAACTATCGTGAAACTTGTATTCTGCCCAAATCGAGGAAGCAGAGTAGATCATTACTAGTCCAAATAAAATTATGAGTATTACAGCGATAAAAAGAACTACATCAAATTTTCGATTTTTCATTTTCATCACTCTTTTCTAAATTTATAACCAAACGCCGAAGAAAATTCCTCCCATAGCTAATACTAACCCAATGACCCAAAATAGTTTTACAATATCTTGTTCTTTCCATCCTAATTTTTCAAAATGATGGTGAAGTGGTGTCATCAAGAATAATTTCTTTTTAAACAAATAAATCCATATTACTTGTAGAATAACACTTAAAGTTTCAAGAATAAAAATACTAGCTACTACTGCTAAAGTAACTTCACGGTGGGTAAGTACTGCAATAGTTGCCATTACTCCTCCCAATGCTAAACTACCGGTATCACCCATAAAAACTTTTGCTGGATGAGTGTTAAACACTAAAAAACCTAGTAAACTTCCAGATAAAATTAATGTAAAAATACCCATATCTTCAAATCCTACCACCATAGAAATTAAGCTAAAAGCGATAAAGGCAATAGCCGATAATCCTCCTGCTAAACCATCTAAGCCATCTGTTAAATTTACAGCGTTAGAAGCTCCTACTAATAAGAAAAGGATAAAAAGACCATAAACCCATCCCATTTCAATATGAATTCCTAAAGTAGAAACTACTAATGCTGTTTGTCCACCATTCTTTACATACATGTAAAAAAAGATTAAGGCTATGATAACTTGACCTAGTAACTTTTGTACTTCTGTTAATCCTTCATTATTATTTTTTTTAATACTAAGATAATCATCTAAAAAACCAATGATGGCATATCCTATAAACACGATTAAAACAATTCCTAAATTAGTTGTATATTCTATTTTATCAGTAAAAATTAAAATTAATGTTGTAAGGAAAGTAGAAATGATAAAAATTAATCCTCCCATTGTAGGAGTTCCTTCTTTTTTTCGATGACTTTCTCCAACAAATATACTGATTCTTTGTCCTACATGAAGTTTTTTTAAAGCTGGTATTAATAATAATCCTAATACAACGGAACATAAAAAACCAATCATAATCGCAAATACTGATTTGGTTAAGATTAGCATAAGATCACTCCTATTTCTTTTTCCATTATACTACAGTTTCTAGAATCAAAAAAGGATTTTTGTTACTTGTTACAAAATTTTACATTTCCTTTCAATTCATTATATGAATGAAATCTTATTCTATCACTAAAAAGAGTTAAAACAACTGAAACTTTAAAATTTCAATTTTGTATGACTTTTTAAATGACAATCAATTTTTCAATAAGAATAAAATTTCAATGAAAATTTTTTTGACATTTCTACCTAATAAAATATTATCTTTGGCATATATTTATGGTATAATGAAAATGGATGTGAGAATATGAAAATTATCGTAAGTGCTGGAGGAACAGGAGGACATATTTATCCTGCTTTAGCAATTATTCATAAAATACAAGAAAAAGAACCAGAAAGTAAAATATTGTATATTGGTACAACAGATCGAATGGAGCATGTTATTATTCCCAAAGAACAAATACCTTATTTTGGAATTGTAATGAAAGGTTTTAATCGAAAACAACCTTGGAAAAATATCAATATATTAAAACAATATTGGAAGAATGTAAAGATTTTAAAAAAAGAGATTCAAAAATTTCATCCAGATATTGTGATTGGAGTAGGGGGTTATGTAACAGCTCCTGTAATTTATAGTGCAAAAAAATTGGGTTATCGGACATTTATTCATGAACAAAATTTAATTCCTGGATTATCTAATAAGTTTTTAATTCATTATGCAGATAAAATAGGAGTAAGTTTGCCAGATTCTGTTAAATATTTTCCGGAAGATAAAGTAATTTTTACCGGAAATCCTAGAAGTGAAGAGGTACTTATGGAAAAAAAGGTACCTAAGAAAGAATTGGGATTAGATTTAACGGAACAGAAGAAATTGGTTTTAATTGTAATGGGATCTTTAGGGTCTACTACCATGAATCAAAAATTAAAGGAAACTTTACCTTTGTTTGAAAAGAAAGATTATGAAGTTGTATTTGTCACAGGAAAGGACTATTATGAGGAATATCGCAAGAGTAAAGTTCCAAAAAATGTAAAAATTATTTCTTATTTAGAAAATATGCCACTAGTACTAAAACATACTAATGTTATTCTTTCCCGTGCTGGAGCTAGTAGTATTGCTGAAATTACGGCATTAGGAATTCCTAGTATTTTGATACCCAGCCCTTATGTAACCCATAATCATCAATTAAAAAATGCGAAAAGTCTTGCAGAAAAGAATGCAACTGTTATAATAGAAGAAGAAAATTATGATAAACGTGTAGTAGTAGATATGATCGATTCTATTTTAAAGGATGATAAAATCTATCAAGAAATGAGTCAGAATGCTTCTCGTTTGGGAGTAAAAAATAGTGCTACAAAAATTTATCAAATATTAAGGGCATTAATCGATGGTGATCAAAAATGAAAGAATTCTTGAAAGAAATTAAGCAGTTGGATTTAGGTAAAGTTATAACAAATGTATCTTTAAAAGAATATACTACTTATCATGTGGGTGGAATGGCAACTGCAATTGTTTATCCTAAAAATATCAATTGTTTAATTACTTTAATTCAAAAATTAAAGGAAAAACATATTTTATTTATGATTTTGGGAAATGGTTCTAATGTTTTGTTTAGTGATAAAAATTATGAAGGAGTTTTAATCAAATTAACAGAATTTGATAAGATAGCGTTTCATGGAAATAAAGTAACCGTTGGTGCTGGAGTTTCTTTGATGAAATTAAGTCAACAAACAATTCGAAAAGGACTTTCTGGCTTAGAGTTTGCTTGTGGCATTCCTGGTAGTGTAGGTGGAGCAGTCTATATGAATGCAGGAGCCTATAAAAGTGATATGGGATATGTTGTTTCTAAAGTCAAGGTGTTAACTCCTAAAATGACTGTTATTACGATGGTAAATAAAGAATTAGATTTTCATTATCGTACATCTTTTTTTAAAAAACATAAAGATTATGTTTGTTTGGAAGCTACTCTGCAATTAAAAAAAGGAAACAAAGAGGAAATGGAACAGTTAGTTTTAGATCGCAAAAAAAGAAGATTAGATACACAACCATTGGAATATCCTTCTGCTGGTAGTGTGTTTCGTAATCCGAAGGATTTATACAGTGGGAAATTAATTGAAGATTTAGGATATAAAGGATTAATGAAAGGTGGAGCAAAAATTAGTGAGAAGCATGCAAATTTTATTGTAAATTTTAATCATGCGAAAGCACAAGATATTAAAGACTTAATCGATTTTATCCAAGAAGCAGTCAAAGAAAAGTATGGTGTTGATTTAGTTGTAGAACAAGAATTTATTAATTGGGAGTAATTTATGAAAAAACAAATGAAAAAGAAAGTGCGAATCAAATTCTTACCCTTTTTGGTTTTTATTTTAATTTTAGGTATTTTGGGATGTGTTATTTTCTTTTTTTTACAAATTCCAATACACAACATTTATATTACAGGAAACACTTATTTATCTGATCAAAACATTATTGAGTTGGCAGGCATAGAAAATTATCCAAGTTTTTGGAAGACATCCAGTAATTCTATTTCTAAAAAAATCAAGGAAAATCCTTATATTAAACAGGTTCATGTTACAAAAAAATTATTTGCAGAAGTGCACATAACGGTAGAAGAAGAAAATTTATTATTTCGAAAAGAGGAAAATCAAAAGATCGTTTTGGAAAATAAAGAAGAAATTGATGATCATAACACTTATTCTTTACCGGTTTTATTAAATTATGTTCCAGATACGAAATATGATAGTTTTATCAAAGGAATGAATGCAGTAACGGAAAGTATTAAAGCACAAATATCAGAAATTCGATATTATCCAAATGATCAAGATGAAGATCGCTTTTTATTATATATGAATGATGGAAATTATGTATATCTTACTTTAACTAAATTTAAACAGATTAATTATTATGAAGATGTATTAAAAGAATTAGATGGAAAAAAAGGAATCTTATATTTAGATAGTGGAAATCATTTTCAAATTATGGAAGAATAAAAGAATGTCAGAGATATTCTTTTTTCAATTTATCATTCTTTCAAAAAGTAGTAAAAATAAATAAGATAAAATCGAAGTTTCATATTTTAGGAATTGTAGTTTTTTTAAAAATCATGTATAATAATGTAATAGTAAGAATACAAGGGGTAAGATAGTTATGGAAAGAATATATATATTTGGTCATCAAAAACCAGATACGGATTCGATTACTAGTGCAATTAATTTATCATATCTAAAGAATCAACTTGGAATGAATACTATTCCAGCTAGATTAGGGGATTTAAATGATGAATCGAAATTTGTTTTAAATTATTTTCAAGTAGAAGAGCCAATCTTATTAAATGATGTAAAATTACAATTAAAGGATTTAAATTATCATAAAAATTACTTTATTCATCAAAATGTATCTATGAAGGTAGCATATCAATTTATGTTAGAAAAAGGGATTACTGGTGTACCAGTAGTCAATGATAATAAAAAGTTTGTTGGTTTGGTAACAGTAAAAATGATAGCAAAAGAATTAATTAGTGGTAATTATAGTTATTTAAATACTTCTTATCAAAATTTATTAGATACTTTAAAAGGGGAAGAGATATTAAAGTTTGAAGAAGAAATCTGTGGTGATATTTTGGCAGCAGCTTATCGTAGTACCACGATTTTAAATCACGTTTCCTTGAAAAAAAATCATATTTTAATTGTGGGTGACCGACATAGTGTAATCGAATATGCTGTTTCTTCAGGAGTCAAAATGTTAATTCTAGTTGGAAATGCGGAAATTAAAGAAGAACATTTAGAAATTGCGAAAAAAAATAAGGTTAATATTATTCGTACTCATTTGGATACTTTTCATACGACAAAAGTGATAGGATTAGCGAATTATTTAAAGAACATTATTCCGGTTGATCGACCATATACTTTTTTAGAAGATACTTATTATGATGACTTTTTAGTAAAAACTAGTAAATTAAAACATAATAATTATCCGATTATTGGAAAAGGAAATACTTGTAAAGGTTTAATTCGTATTACGGAAATTACAGAACAAGATAAAAACCGAAAAAAAGTAATTTTAGTAGATCATAATGAATTAGAACAAAGTGTAGAAGGATTGGAAGAAGCAGAAATTATTGAAATCGTTGATCATCATAAATTAGGTAATATTTCTACGAAAAATCCTATTAATTTTAGAAATATGTCAGTTGGTTGTACCAATACGATTATTTATCTTTTATATCAAGAGAATAAAATAGAAATTCCAAAACCAAATCAAGGTTTGATGTTATCTGGTATTTTATCGGATACGCTAGCTTTAACTAGCCCTATTACGACAGATTTAGATCGAAAAATTGTACAAGAATTAGCTGAAAATTTGAAAATTGATTATCATCAATATGCTTTAAAAATGTTTCAAGCTGGTACTTCTTTATCAGGCAAAACGATTGAGGAAATTGTGAATGCAGATATGAAAGTTTATCAGAATGATGATCTAAGTTTTGCCGTTAGTCAAGTTTTTACTTTAGATATTGATTCTATTTTTTCAAAAAAAGAAGAATTTATTGCCTATATCAATGAATTGACAAAAATGAGGAGATGTCGTTTTATATTAGTAGTAATTACGGATATTATTCGGAATGGAAGTTATTTATTATTTACAGAAAATGCTAGTGAGATGATCTCTGATAGTTTTGATTTAGAAGAGGCTGAAGAAGGTATTTATCTAGATGGTGTTGTATCTAGAAAGAAGCAAATTATTCCAGCAATTATGAATATTATTCGCTAAAATAATAAAAGAATCTTTTCGAAATATCATTTCTCTGATAAAATAGGATATATGTAGGAAAAAGGTGTGAAATATGAAATATGGATTATTAGTTATAAAAGGATTTTTTATGGGGGTTGCCAATTTAATTCCTGGGGTAAGTGGAGGAACTCTTGCCTTAACTCTTGGAATTTATGAAAATTTTATTCGTGCCATTAGTCATTTCTTTTCTAACTTGAAGGAAAATTTGAAATTTTTGATTCCTGTTTTTATTGGAATAGGATTATCTATTTTAACGATGAGTGGTGTCATTACTTCTAGTTTTGCTAATTATCCCATTCCCACTGCTTTATTCTTTATGGGATTGGTAGCAGGAGGAATTCCAATGTTATTAGCAAAAGTAAAAGGTAGCAAGGAACAGAAACAGTTTTCTAGTTATTTGATTTTGATTGCTACTTTTGTACTTGTTATGGTATTAGCTTTTTCTAAAGAACTATTTGGAAGTGGTTTAGGGGATGCTAAGTTTGATAATTTAAGTGTATTAGGATATTTGGGAATTTCTGTTATTGGTATGATTGCAGCTGCTACGATGGTGATTCCTGGAGTTAGTGGGTCTTTGGTATTAATGCTATTAGGATATTATTTTCCTATTATGAAAGTCATTAAGGAATTAACTCATTTCGAAAATATCTATCCCAATTTTTTTGTTGCTTTGTTCTTTGGAATAGGAGTTTTAGCAGGAATTATTTTAGTAGCTAAATTGATTGAATGGTTATTGGTAAAATATGAAAAGAAAACTTTTTTTGGAGTCATTGGCTTTATCTTAGCTAGTATTATTGCTATTCCAGTTTCTGTTTATCATGAAGTAGGTACCGTTATTTTTACGACACCACAAGTTTTGATTGGACTTATCATGCTTGTTTTAGGAATTGGAATTGGTTACAAGTTAGGGGAGAAATAAAATGGATTTTGGAGTTATTCTTTTAGCAATAATACAAGGAATTAGTGAATTTTTGCCAATTTCTTCTAGTGCACATTTAATTATTTTTCGTGATCTATTTGGTCTTGGTGCTTCTAGTGTAACAGGAGATTTTGCTCTTGCTTTTGATATTGCTTTACATTTTGGTACTTTATTAGCTATCGCTATTTATTTTTTTAAAGATTTTTGGAAGATGGTGGTAGAAGGACTTACGAAGGGAACCAAAACAAAGGATGGAAAATTATTTTGGTATATTGTGGTTGCAACCATTCCTGCTGCCATTGTTGGAGTATTATTTGAAGATGTGATTGAAGAGATGATTCGTACCAATTTTATTTTAATTGGTTGTAGTTTAATCGTTATGGGGATTTTGATTTATTTGGTAGATAAAAAATCAAAACAACAAAAAACATGTTCTGATTTAAGAGTAAAGGAAGCTTTTTTGATTGGTTGTAGTCAAGTTTTTGCTTTAATACCAGGCTTTTCTAGAAGTGGAACTACGATTGCTGCAGCAAGAGGGTTAAAGGTAAAAAGAGAAGAAGCTGCCAAATTTTCCTTTTACTTATCGGCACCTGTTGTGTTGGGGGCGGTAGTATTATCTGTTTTTGATTCCGCTACCATCACTGCTATTACTACTCATCTTCCTATTTTTGTGATTGGGATCTTAGTTAGTTTTATAGCCGGACTTTGGTGTATTGAATTTTTGCTTCGTTATTTGAAAAAACATGATTTTCAAATATTTATGTGGTATCGAATCGTTTTAGGAGTAGTAGTAATCATTGATACAATGTTGAGGTGATAAAATGGGTTTATTATTTACTCTTCTATTAGGAATTTTTATTTTAATGGGAGCAATTATTGTTTTTGTTTCTAAAAATAATGATAAGTTTATTCAGTTTTCTGTGAGCTTTGCTTTTGGGGTTATTTTTATGTTAATTATTATGGATTTAATTCCAGAAGCATATGAAACGATTGATACAGGAAATATTATTTATAACATTATATATATCCTAGTTGGTGCAGTGATCGGCTTTCTTTTTTTAAAAATATTGGATACTTTTATTCCGGATCATGAAGATGATATAGAGACTACTGCAGATGATGAAAGAAATTTTCGCCATTTAGGATTAGTTTCTAGTATTGCATTAATACTTCATAATTTAGTGGAAGGAATGGCAATTTATTTATTAGTTAGTTCTGATATTAAAGCTGGAATTTTAGCATCAATTGGAGTAGGACTCCATAATATTCCCCTTGGAATGATGATAGCTTCTTTTTTCTATAAAGCTAGTAATAGCAAGAAAAAAACTTTTCTTTCTTTATTTGGAATTTCTTTATCAACCTTTATTGGTGGACTAGCTATTTACTTTTTTCCATTGGAAAAAGGATTGGATTTAGTAGAAGGTATTTCACTATGTTTAACTCTTGGAATGCTTGTTTATATTTTATTATTAGAACTACTTCCTAAAGTGATTCATCAAGAAAATAAAAAAATCACAAAAATAGGAATTTTATTAGGAATTATACTACTATTATTTACATTATTTTTATAAATAGAAGTTATTTTATTTTTTATTCATCATGAAAAAAGAATGTTAGTTTTATCTAACATTCTTTTTCTTTTAGATTTTGAATCTCTGATAGTGATAAACCAGTTGCTTTGGAAATATCATCAGGTTTGATACCAAGTCTTAATAAATTTCTAGCAATTTCTATATTCCTTTGTGTAATACCTTGTTCTAAACCATGTTCATGGTCTTCTTCATAAGAATCTTTTCGTATGGAATTTTCTTCTTTTTTTCTCACAGCTTCATGATCATAGGCATAGATAAACTCTTCCTCCATCGCTAATCTCTCCAATTCTTTGATAATTTCTAAATCTCTGGAATTCTTTGTAGCTTTTCTCATCTCTTCATAACTTTCTTTTTGAAATAAAGAAAGTCTGATATCAATTTCATTACTATCATAACATAAATCTTGAAATTCTGGTAAATAAATCTCAAAACTTTCAATATCTTTTATGATATCTTGAAGATTTGGTTCCATGAATAGATAATGAACTTCTTTTACTTTTGATGCTTTCTGATAAGAATAGTTATTAAATAGAATGAGTTTTGTTTCCATTGGATGATAGTTTTCTCCTGTTTCAAATCTGTTACCAGCTAAACGATATAAATAGCTATAATTTTTAATTCTTAAATGTTGATAATAAGAATCATTCATTTCAATAATAACAATCGTATCCTCTTTCTTTAAGACTAAATCCATCCGATAATCTTTGATTTGATTTCCTGTATTTGCTTCATTATCCACAAGTTCAAAACCAGATAAATCAAGACCACACTTTTCTAAGATAATTTCATCAAACCAAGGTTTAAACTTAGGATTTTTATAAAGGTATTTAAAGGTAGTATCACTACAGAGTTTGATAAATCTTATTTTTTCTTTTAATTGATTCATTCATATAACTCCTTTCTTTTTAGAAGAACAATATTTTTATCTTCTGATAGTATTATTTAGAAAAAATTGAAAATTTCTTAAAAAATAGGAAAAAAGTTGAAAAAATTGAAAACTTTACAGTTATGGACAAATAGAAGATTGATTGAAAAACTAGACAATTTAGAATAGACATGCTATACTAAAAATACCAAAATAGAAAGGATTTAAGTAAAATACTTGAATCCTTTTTTCGTTCCTAGAAAATCCATATTTTTTAAATCCATTATAAATTTTTTTGTATTTTAATTTTTCTAAAAAATCATAAATGACAGCTATCAAAAATGATAGTATATAAAGATGTTTTGTTTATTCTTTAGTTTTTAAGTATTTTACTTAAAAACTAGGTTAGGTATGATGAAAAAGAAAATGATTTATTTTAGTTTACTAATATTATCAATTCTATTTGTTTCTACAGTTTATTATTCTTATGCTTTCTTTACGCACAAACTAGAAGAGCATGGAAAACTAAATTTGGTAGTGGGAACTTTGGATTATAAAATAGAAAGTAAAGATTTAAAGAATAATCAAGTAATAGTAAATCCGAATAGCACTTACGAATTGGAAATTGAAATCGATTCTCTCAATACAATTTCTTCTAAGTATGAATTATATTATTTATTGGATCAAGAAGTAACTAATTTTGAAATTGGTTATTTTGAAGTAACGGAAGATTTACCAACAGGAGAAATAAAAGCGGATGGGAAAAAGAAAGTAAAAGTAGGAATTACGAATCCAACCTCCGAAAAAGTAGTTGTAACTTTTGGAGTAGAAGGAGGCTTTACCAATCAAGATTTAGTTTTAGCAAAAGGAAAATCGTTATCTTTATTAAACTACTGTAGAATTGGAGAAACGAAAGATTTTGCTTATACCGGAACCAGTCAAACTTTTACTACAAAATGTAGTGGAACTTATCAAGTAGAATTATGGGGAGCTCAGGGTGGTGGAGCAAATAATTCTTTATTTGGTGGAAAGGGAGCTTATACAAAGGGAAATATTCAACTGAAGATAGATACCTCTCTTTATGTTTATGTGGGGGAAAAAGGATTTTATAAAAACACTTCTTTAAAAAAACCAGAATATACCTTTAATGGTGGGGCTTCTGGTAATTTAACTTGTTTTGAATATCAGAATGGTGTTGGGCAAAGTATTAGCGGTGGAGGAGCAACGGATATTCGATTAGTAAATGGAGATTGGGATTCTTTTGATAGTTTAAAATCCAGAATTATGGTAGCTGCCGGTGGGGGTGGTGGATATGATAAAGAACATTATGCATATGGAGGATCCGGAGGAGGCATAGAAGGTTATTCTGGATCAAAAGATAGCGACAGTACTATATCTTCTGATTATAGCGGATTAGCTGCATCTCAAATATCTGGTGGAAATAATAACGGTACTTTTGGCAAAGGCGGTGTAGCATCACTCAATACAGTATGTCATTGGAGTGATGGTGCCGGAGGCGGCTCAGGATATTATGGTGGTGGTGGTTCCAGGGGAACTACAACATATACTTCTGCCAGTGGAGCAGGAGGATCCTCTTTTATATCAGGGCATGTCGGTTGTAATGCAATTGATATTTCCTCTACAGAAAGCGCTATCATTCATACAGGAAAAAGTATTCATTATTCTAATTTTTATTTTACCGATACTTTAATGATTGATGGAAATGGTTATAA
>CANPVK010000039.1 GCA_947581715.1 uncultured Bacilli bacterium | reverse complement strand
GGGAAATGGCTCAACTTGGTAGAGCACTTGGTTTGGGACCAAGGGGTTGCAGGTTCAAATCCTGTTTTCCCGACCATGAGAAATAAAAGCTTTGTGGATACAAGGCTTTTTTTGTGCATTCCAGATACTTGTAAAATTCGCTGAATTATAGTAAAATTATGAATAGTTTTGGAGGAATATCATGATACAAACAAAAAATGTAACTTTACGTTTTGGAAAACGTACTTTATTTGAAGATGTAAATCTGAAATTTACGGCAGGAAATTGTTATGGTATTATTGGAGCGAATGGAGCTGGAAAATCTACTTTTTTAAAATTACTAAATGGAGAAATTGAGACTTCCAGTGGAGAAGTTATAGTTACCAAAGGAGAAAGAATTTCAACTTTAAAACAAGATCATTATGCCTATGAAGATTATACGGTAATGGATACTGTGATTATGGGAAATCAAAGATTATATCAAATTCGAAAAGAAAAAGAAGAACTTTATTCTCATACTGATTTTACCGAAGAAGATGGGATGAGGCTTGCTGAATTAGAGGGAGAATTCTTAGAATTAAATGGTTGGGAAGCAGAAAGCGAAGCAGGAGAGTTACTTTCTAATTTAGGAATTGAGGTATTATTTCATGATTCCTTAATGAAAGAAATTCCAGCAAAATTAAAAGTAAAAGTTTTACTAGCACAAGCACTCTTTGGAAATCCCGATATTCTTCTGTTAGATGAACCTACGAATAACTTAGATTTGGATGCGATTAATTGGTTAGAAGAGTTTTTAATCAACTATCCCAATACCGTTATTGTAGTAAGTCATGATCGTCACTTTTTAAACAAAGTTTGTACGCATATTGCGGATATTGATTACGGTAAAATAAAATTATATATTGGAAACTATGATTTTTGGTATGAATCCAGTCAATTAGCTTTAAAGCAAATGAAAGAATCCAATAAAAAGAAAGAAGAGAAGATCAAAGAATTGCAGGATTTTATTGCGAGATTCTCTGCTAATGCTTCTAAAAGTAGGCAAGCAACTTCTCGAAAGAAAATGTTAGAAAAAATTGAATTAGAGGAAATTATTCCTTCCTCTAGAAAATATCCTTATATTGATTTTAAACCGGAAAGAGAAAGTGGAAAAGAAATTTTAACCGTGAAGAATCTGTGTAAAACAGTAGATGGAAAAAAGATTTTGGAGAAAGTATCTTTTATCGTTTTAAAAGGAGATAAAATCGCTTTTGTAGGAAGTAATGATTTAGCAAAAACCATGTTATTTAAAATTTTAATGGGAGAAGAAAAGTTTGATTCTGGAGAAGTGATTTGGGGAAAAACAGTTACCAAATCTTATTTTCCACAGGATAATTCTAGTTACTTTACAAAAGATATCAATATTATGGAATGGATTGGACAATATTATCAAATTGAAGATGAAACGGTACTCAGAAGTTTTTTAGGAAGAATGCTATTTTCTGGAGAAGATGTATTGAAAAAAGTTCCTGTTTTATCAGGAGGAGAAAAAGCTAGATGTATGTTATCAAAATGTATGTTGGAGGCAAGCAATCTACTCATTTTAGATGAACCTACTGCTCATTTAGACCTAGAAAGCATTACTTCTTTGAATAATGGATTAATCAAATATCATTCCGAACTATTATTTGCATCCCATGATCATCAGTTTGTTAGTACGGTTGCCAATCGAATTATTGAATTATTACCAGTAGGGGTGATTGATAGAAGATTACCATATGATGAATATTTAGAAAATAAAGAAGTAATTCAGTTAAGAGAAGGACAGAAGGTAAAATAATTAGGAAGGGATAGTAGTATGGAAGAAATCATTCAAGAAATTCAAGAAAAATTTCGAAAAAAAGAAGAAAACTTAAGTCCTTATGCTACCAAAAGTACGGACGCAATTCGCTTGCAAGAAGAAGACTTTTCCAAAGATTTTAGGCCAAACTTTTTTCATGATATTGATCGCATTATTTACTCTTTATCTTATACCAGATATTTAGATAAGACCCAAGTATTTTCTTTTCAACAGAATGATCATATTAGTAAAAGGATCGTTCATGTTCAATTGGTTAGTAAAATTGCTCGTACGATTGGAAGAGCGTTAAATTTAAATGAAGATTTAATTGAAGCAATTGCGTTAGGACATGATATTGGTCATACTCCGATTGGCCATACGGGAGAAGCGATTTTAAATCGTATTTCCTTAAGAGAATTAGGAGAAATGTTTCATCATAATATTCAAAGTGTTAGAAATTATTTAGTTTTAGAAAGAAATGGAAAAGGAAATAATTTATCGATTCAAACTTTGGATGGTATTATGTGTCATAATGGAGAAATGGTATCAAATATTTATGAACCAGTAGCCAAAACAAAGGAAGAATTTTTATTAGAATATGAAAAATGCTACACAGACCCTCAAGTGTTACAAAAAATAAGACCAATGACTTTAGAAGGTTGTGTAGTTCGTATTAGTGACATTATTGGATATTTAGGAAGAGATATTGAAGATGCGATTCGATTAGGGGTATTTGATGTTTCCTCCATCCCAAAAAATATTCAACAAGTACTAGGTACGACAAATCGAGAAATTATAAATACAATTATTTTAGATTTGGTAGCAAATAGTTATCAAAAACCATATATTAAATTAAGTGATTCGGTTTATCAAGCGATTTTTGATTTGAAAAAATTTAATTATGAAAATATTTATGTAAAAGCAAACACCAAAGAACAGTTAGACTTTTATGAAAAAGGAATGAATCAATTATTTCAAAAATGTCTTTCTGATTTAGAAAATCATCAGGTAGAAAGTAATATTTACCAGGTTTTCTTAAAGGAAATGGACAAATCTTATTTGGAAAATACGAATCCAAAACGAATTGTGATCGATTATATAGCAGGAATGACAGATGATTATCTTTTGAAGGAAATAAAAATGTTATCTGTTAACCAAAAATAATTGACATAAAAACAATTTTATGATAAAATTTAAGACGTATTCATAAGTGGAGGTGAATAGCATGGCTGATAAGAAAACAGTTTATTTAACCCAAAAAGGTTTAGATGAATTAAAAGCTGAATTAGATGATTTAATAAATGTAAAAAGACCTGCTAATATCCAGTCTATTAAAGAAGCTCGTGCTCTTGGAGATTTATCTGAAAATGCAGATTATGATGCAGCAAGAAATGAGCAAGCTGTATTAGAAGGTAGAATAAAAAAAATAGAACAGATGTTAGAAAACTATGAAATTATAGAGGAAACAGCAAAGGATAAAGTAGGACTTGGAAGTACCGTATCGATTCGTTATATTGATGAAGATGATGAATCTGATGAATATATGATTGTTGGTAGTCAAGAAGCAGATCCATTTGCTAGCAAGATTTCAAATGAAAGTCCTATTGCTCAAGCTTTAATGAATCATAAAGTAGGGGAGATTGTGACAGTAGAAAGTCCAAATGGAAGCTATCAAGTAGAAATTACAGAAATAAAATAGATTAGGAAACTAATTTATTTTGTTTTTTTGTTGTTTCTTTATTAAAATTAAGATATAATATTAAACATATTGGAGGAGATACTATGGCAAAAGAAAAAAAGTCAAGTAACAGACATGAAATAACGGTCAAAATAGAAGGAAAAGATTGGGAAAATGCGTTGGAAAAATCTTTTCAAAAAAATGTAAAAAATGTAACAGTAGATGGATTCCGTAAAGGAAAATGTCCTAGAAATATTTTTGAAAAGAAATATGGAAAAGAATCTTTATATATGGATGCTGCAGAATTAGTAGTAGAAAAAGCTTACAATCAAGGAGTGGAAGAAAACAAAGAGCTTATCCCTGTAACACAACCAAGTGTTAATATCAAATCCATAGATGACAAAGGGGTAGAATTTGTATTTACGATCATTACCCAACCGGAAGTAACGATTCAAAAATATAAGGGATTAAAAGTAGCGAAAGATAAAGTGGAAGTAACCAAAGAAGAAGTAGCACAAGAATTATCTCATCTTTTAGAACAGTATACAGAATTAGTAGTCAAAGAAGATGGAAAGTTAGAAGAAGGAAATGTAGCGATTATTGATTTTGAAGGATTTTTAGAGGGAAAAGCTTTTGATGGAGGAAAAGGAGAAAATTATTCTTTAGAAATTGGTTCTCATACGTTTATTCCTGGATTTGAAGAACAATTAGTAGGAATGAAAACAGGGGAAGAAAAAGAAATTCAAGTGACTTTCCCAGAAAATTATCAAGCAAAGGATTTAGCTGGAAAACTAGTAACCTTCCGAGTAAAAGTAAATGAAATCAAAGAAAAAGAAGAAAGAACATTAGATTCTGATTTCTTTGCAGATTTAGGAATGGAAGGAGTAGATTCCAAAGAAACATTAGAAAAAGAATTGAAAAAAAATTTAAAAGCCCAAAAAGAAATGGAAGCAGAAAATAAATATATTGATCAATTATTATCTGAAATCTGTAAGCATGTAGAAGTAGATATTCCGGAAGAAATGGTAGATGATCAAATACATTTGATGATTCATCGTTTTGAAGATCAGTTAAAGATGCAAGGAATCAGTTTAGATATGTATTATCAATTTACTAATACTACCCATGAAGATTTACATCAACAGTTGGAAAAAGAAGCTTATCAACATGTGCTAGAAAGATTAACATTAGAAGAAATTATCAAATTAGAAAATGTTACTGTTTCAGAACAAGAAGTGGAAGAAGAAATTCAATCATTATCTGAAAAATATGGAATGAAAGAAGAAGAATTATTGAAAAATTTTGGTTCTAAAGACATGATCAAATATGATTTAAAATTTAGAAAAGTAATAGAAATTTTAAAGGAAGCTAACAAATAGTTTCTTTTTTTTGAAAATAATGATATACTGTTAATAGTAGGTGATAGCATGAAAAAGAAAAACAAAGGAATTTTAATTTTCGTTCTCCTATTAGTGGTTGGTATTTTAGCAATTGGTAGTGCTTTTGCTTTTTTTGCTTATGTGCGAGAGGGAGATATTATAAATGTTATTACAATTCAAGGCTTAGATGTACAGATTATTAGTGGAAAAGACTCGATTAATTTAGATAATGCTTATCCGATTTCTGATGAAGATGGGTTAGAAGGTATTCCTCTTGTGTTTCAAGTTACAAACCATTCCAATAAAACAATTTCTTATACGGTAAAGATTGATTCTGACACAGAAAAACTAAAAAATTGTACATTAGAGGATGGTACCGCTTGTTTACCTTTATCGATTACAAATCTTCGCTTTTCACATCATTTAGATGATGAAGATAACTACTCGGAACCAATGACTTTAAGTGAAGAAGGAGTGGTAGCAGAAACGATTACCATTTCACCAGGAGATACCAAAGAACATTCTCTATTATTGTGGATTTCTAGTAAAAGTGGAAATGACATTATGGGGCATTATTTCTTTGGAAAATTAATTTTAGAAGGAAATGCTATTTCTTAAAAAGTGACAAAAATATCCAATGTAAAAAATTGTATATTTAGTTGCTTTTTTTTTGGGAATGATTATAATAAAAATCAGTTTAGGAGGCGAATAGAATGGAATCCAAAAATCTTCCTGTTTTAATACTAAATGATACTGTTCTTTTGCCAAATAGTGAAATGCGTATGGATTTTGATACTGCATTAGAAAAAAAATTATTTTCTTTATCGGAAGGTTATTATCAGAGTCATTTATTAATTGTTTGTAACCCTAATCCTCAAAAAAATATTGATATCAAAACGTTACCTAAAATAGGAGTGATTGGATTAATCAAACTTCGTATTGATTTACCAAATGGCAAAACGAAGATTGTTGTTTATGGAGAAAAAAGGGTAAAAATTTTATCTTATCAACATGGACAAGTATTAGAAGCAGAAGTTTTAGATACGGAAGAAGAAGAAATCGAACAATCAGAGAAATCAGCTTATATGAGACTACTTTATGAAAAAATAGAAAAATATATGGAATTTCGTAATTTACGAGAAGATTTTTTAGAATTAATGGAAAAAGAAGAGAATTTATCTACTTTAACAGATCGTGTTACCTCTTGTTTGATGATTTCTAATATGAGAAAAATGGAATATGTAGAAGAGTTATCTCCTATGAAACGTAGTGAAATGATCATTTTTGATATCAATCAAGATATTGCTGTTGCCAAATTAGAAAAGAAAATAGATGAAAAGCTTTCTTATGAAATTGAAAAAAGCCAAAAGGAATATATTTTGCGTGAAAAAATTCGTGTTATCAAAGAAGAACTAGGAGAAGGAAACGATAAAGATAATGAAATCAAAAAAATACGGGAAAAGATAGAAAAATTAAAAGCAAGTGAAAAAATCAAAGACAGGCTCCAAACCGAATTAAATCGCTATGAAACAATGTCTAATAATTCTCCAGAAGTAGGAATGATTCGTGCTTATATTGATTGGCTATTAGATTTACCTTGGAATATTTATACAAAGGATAATACGGATTTAAGAAAAGTAAAAGATGTATTAGATCAATCACATTTTGGATTGGAAAATGTAAAGCAGAGAATTGTAGAATACTTGGCAGTAAAAAAGAATACAAATAATTTAAAAAGTCCCATTATTTGTTTAGTAGGTCCTCCTGGCGTAGGAAAAACGACTTTAGCAAAAAGTATTGCCGATAGTTTAAACCGAAAATGTACCAAAATATCTGTGGGAGGAATCAATGATGAAGCAGAAATTGTAGGACATCGAAGAACATATGTAGGAGCAGCTCCAGGTTTAATTATCCAAGGAATGAAAAAAGCAGGTAGTATGAATCCCGTTTTCATTATTGATGAAATAGACAAAATGACAAAAGATATAAAAGGAGATCCTGCTAGTAGTTTACTGGAAATCTTGGATCCAGAACAAAATAAGAGTTTTGCTGATCATTATATTGAAGAAGAATTCGATTTAAGTCAAGTAATGTTTATTACCACGGCAAATTATTATGAACAAATTCCTCATGAATTAAGAGATCGTTTAGAAATTATTGAACTTTCTTCTTATACAGAATATGAAAAATTAGATATTGCGAAGAATTATTTAATTCCGAGAGAATTAAAAGAACATGGTTTAAAAGAAGGAGAAATTAGTTTTAGCGATGAAGTCATTTTAACGATGATACGTTCTTATACCAAAGAGGCTGGTGTGAGGGAATTAGCAAGAAATTTTGCTACTGTTTTGCGTAAAATTGTGAAAGATAAATTAATGAAAGAAAAAAATTTTTCTTCTGAAATTACAGATTATAATATTACTCGTTTTTTAGGAAAAAAGAAATATTTATGGACAGATGTTGATATTATTGAGCATGTAGGTGTTGTCAATGGACTTGCTTATACCCCTTATGGAGGAGATACTTTGCCAATTGAAGCCGTTAGTTTTTCAGGAAAGGGAAATATCATCATTACTGGTAGTTTAGGGGATGTAATGAAGGAATCTGCTAATCTTGCTTTTGACTACATTAAAGCGAACCATGAAAAATTTGAAATTGACCCGGCATTTTTTGAAAAAAATGATATCCATATTCATGTTCCAGAAGGAGCAGTTCCAAAAGATGGACCAAGTGCAGGGATTACGATTACCACAACTTTAATTTCTTTACTAACCAATACTAGTATTCATACGAATATCGCAATGACAGGAGAAATGACTTTACGAGGAAGAGTATTAGCAATCGGTGGATTAAAAGAAAAAGTAATTGGAGCTCATCGGAATGGAATACGTACGATTTTTATACCAAGTAGTAATGAAAAGGATTTAGATGAAATTCCGGAAGATATTAAAAAGGAAATAAAATTTATCTTAGTAGATCGATATATGGATATCTATCAAGTACTATTTAGAAAGAAAAGAGGAAGAAAGACTCATGATCCAAGAAATATACGATTACTTATCGATTAGATCAAATTTAACCAATTATAATTCTAAACAATTGATTGAACTTGCAAAAGACCCAGATACTTTTCGTTATTATATCAAAAATATCTCTAAATTAATGCAAGAAGAAGATTACCTTTTAACTTCTTGGGAACTGATGAAAGGGGTGGAAGATTTATTACAGGCCTATCGATTTGATTTTATCAAAGAAAAAGAAATCAATGAAAAAATGAATTATATGATTGGTAGACTTCAAGATTATCGAAATTTAAGTCCGAAACGTCATCTTACTTTAATTAATCGTTGGATTCAAGAAGAACGAAAAAATAGAGGCTTTCCCTTTTATTGTGATCAAGATGAACTTTATTTTCAATTGATTTCTCTGGATGAAGAATCTTTCTTTCAAATTTTTTCTTTAGAGTCACATTTTGAAATCAAAAATCCACTTGCGTATTTATCACTTGTTCATCTTTTAATTGAAAAATTTCCTGAAGTATGGGAAGATGAAATTTTATTAGGCTATAACAGAAGTATTTGTGAGATTTGTTCTAAAATTGCTCCTCATATCAGTGTGGAAAAAGTTTTGGCGAAGAAAGTACTTCATAAATGGAACAAAAGATATGGATTCAAAGAAGAATTTCACCCAAGTTATACTTATACTTTAAAAAAGAAAAAAGAAAACTAGTCTTTTTTCTTTTTTCATACATAATATTCTAATAGAAAAGAGGGATATTATGAAGAAGGTTGTACCTTTTAGTAAAACAATTACTTTCAAAACAATGATTGCTGAAATCACAGATATTGAAGTAAAACATACATTAGCTTTAACGAAAGATCATGAAGTAGAAGGAGATATTTTAGTAGATGGAACTTATAAAATGACGGATGCTAGTCAAATTGAAGAAGAATTTCATTATCAATTACCATTTATGATAGAAATTGATCCAAAGTATAATTTAGAGCAGTTAGAGATAACGATTAGTGATTTTTATTTTGAAATTATCAATGAAGAAGATTTAAAAATAAATGTAGAAATTGAAATGAATGGTTTAGAAGAAAAGAAAGAAGAAGAAATAATAACGAAAATGAAATTGGAAGAGCCTGAGATATTAGAAACAAAAGAAGAAATAGCAGAGAAGAAACCAGTTAGACATGATTCTGATACAGAACCAGCTCCTCTCCCAGTGGAATTAGAAGAAGAAATACAAGATGTGATGTTAGAAAACAATCCATTGGATCAATTAGCAGTAGAAATTCAAAAAGATTTACAAGAAGATTTACAGAAATCGGAGAAAGTGGAACCGATAGAAGTAGAAACTCCTAAAGTAGAAGTAGAACAAGTAGTGGAACAATCACCATATTCAACGGTACCTAGTAAAACAAGCACTGAAAATCAACCAAGTGTAAGTTCTATTTTTTCATCTATATTTGCTAGTGAGGAAACTTTTTCAACTTATCATGTCTATATTGTCAGAGAAAGTGATACAATTGAATCGATTATTGATCAATATAAAACGACAAAAGAACAGCTACAAAATTATAACGATTTATCTGATGTAAAAATAGGAAGCAAATTAATTATTCCGTGCAACAATGAATAAACAAGAATTATTTGATTATTATCAAATTAAACCCAAATCGATTCACAAAAAAGGATCTGTTTCTATTATTTCTACGAAAAGTAAAAAGTACGTAATGAAAAAAAATAAAAGAAAAGCAGATTCTTTTGCTTATCTAGAAACAAGAAATTTTCATAACTTTCCCAAAGTATATAGTTGTTGTAATGATGAGATAGAATTAACGGATTATATAGAAGAAAAAGAAACTCCCAAAGAGCAAAGATTAGAAGATTTAGTTTACTTAACTAGTATTTTACACAATAAAACAACTTTTTATAAAACGGTTGATATTGATTATATCAAGCATCTTTATGAAGATTTATTAGAAAGACAAAGTCAATTATACCAATATTATCAAGAGGATCAAAATATGATTGACTTGGAAATTTATATGTCACCAGCGAACTATTTATTAGTACGTAATATTTCAATGGTATATGATGCCTTAAAGCAAAGTCGTGATTATTTAGAAAAATGGTATGAATTGGTAAAAGAAAATCATCAATTTCGATTTTGCTTTATTCATGGAAATCTAGAAGCATCTCATTTTATTGAAAGTGATGATTTATACTTTATAAGTTGGGATCAAGCAAGAGTGGATTTACCAATTTATGATTTAGAAAAGTTTTATCGAAAGAGTTTTTTAGATATTTCTTTGAAAGATATGTTAGAAATTTATGAGGCCAAGTATCCACTAAAAAAAGAAGAACTTTATTTACTGTTAGCTCTTCTTTTGTTACCAGATAAAATTGATATAACTGCTTCCGAGTATTTAAAAACCAAACAAGTAACTTCGATTGTGTTTTATTTACAAAGAATTCTTTCGTTTCTAGAAAATGATTCGAAAAAAACCAACTACTACACAAACCATCAATAAAAAAATCAAAAAAACATTAAATCGTGTTACTACAAAAAGAGTAAAAAGAATTTGCCAAATTAAAATAATAAATAAAGAAAGAAGACCACCCATATACCAAAGACTATTTCTTCTTTTCATTTTGCACCCTTCACAACGACAGAAAAATCCATGACCTTTTTGCCTAAACATTTATTTTCACCTATTTTATTATATGCAAATTCTATTTTTTCTGTTATATGATTTTAGAAATTTCAAAAATAAGAATAGACAAAAAGAAAAAAGAAAGTTATAATATAGTAGAAAAACAGTGAAATTGAGGTATTTATTTTTTTCTAATAGAGAGTCTATGGTTGGTGAAAATAGATTAGAAATAATAAATATGTAGCAATGGAGTTGAATTAGTGAATTCAGTAGCTAATTTCGGAATCTTTCCGTTAATAGAAATGAAGAGTATTCTATTTTTAGAATAAAAAAAGGTGGTACCGCGGGTAAACTCGTCCTTTTCAAAAGGAGGAGTTTTTTTATGGATTTTGAAAAATGTAAAAAAGCATTGGAAGAATATCTCAAAAATTATGATCTTACCAAAAAAGAGATTGCGTTAAAGTATCATCATAGTTACGCAGTAGCGGACCTCATGGCAGAACTTGCTTTTCGACTTGGATTAGAAAAAGAAGAAATGATCTTAGCGAAAATAATTGGTTTATTGCATGATATTGGTAGATTTGAACAATTAAAAAAGTATCAATCCTATTCGGATTGGAATGTCGATCATGCTTTAGAAAGCTGTAACTATTTATTTCAACAGGGACATATTCGGGATTTTGTAGAAGATTCCAAATATGATACGATCATAGAAACAGCCATTCGTTATCATAATCAATATCAATTACCAAAATTAAAGAAAAAAGAAGAATTGTTTGCGAAAATGATTCGAGATATGGATAAAGTGGATATTTATAAACAAGTAGCAGTTCATTATTCTCATACCTTTAGTATAGATACCTTAACGGAAGAACGATTAAAAGAGTTCCAAAAAAGAAAACCATTAAAATTAACCAAAGAAAAAAATCTTCCTTCAGACACTATTTTAGTGCAATTAGCATTTTTATTTGATATCAATTTTGAAGAAAGTTTCGATATTTTGGTAGAAACCGATAATTTTGATTTTTATTTAAGTACGATTGAGGTAGCACCAAATAGTGAAAAATTATGGAGAAAGATTCGAGAAATTTGTTTTGATACCATCAATCAAGGAGTTAAGAAAGGAAGATAATATGTTAGAGAAAAAATATAATCATTTAGAAGTAGAAAAAGATAAATATGAATTTTGGAAGGATCATGGTTATTTTGAGGCAGGAAAAGACCAAAGCAAGAAACCTTATTGTATTGTGATTCCACCCCCTAATGTAACCGGAAAATTACATTTAGGACATGCTTGGGATACCACTTTACAAGATATTATGATTCGTTATAAAAGAATGGATGGCTATGATACGTTATGGCTTCCTGGTATGGATCATGCTGGAATTGCTACCCAGGCGAAAGTCGATAAAAAATTAAAAGAACAAGGAATCAAACCTCGTGAAATGGATCGTGAAGAGTGGTTAAAAATTGCTTGGGATTGGAAAAGAGAATATGCCGAAAATATTCACAATCAATGGGCAAAACTAGGATTATCCCTAGACTATAGTAGAGAACGATTTACTTTAGATGAAGGATTGTCCAAAGCCGTTCGAAAAGTATTCGTCGATTTATATCAAGAAGGATTAATCTATCGTGGGGAAAGAATCATCAACTGGGATCCCGTACAAATGACTGCTTTATCAAATGAAGAGGTAATTTATCAAGAAGAAAAGGGGGCGTTTTATCATCTGAAATACTATTTAGAAGATCAAAGTATGTATTTGGATGTAGCAACAACTCGTCCTGAAACTTTATTTGGAGATACTGCGATTGCTGTTAATCCACAAGATCAAAGATATAAGCATTTGATTGGTCAAAAGGTCATTTTACCGATTGTAGGAAGATTAATTCCCATTGTAGGCGATGAACATGCTGATCCAGAATTTGGAACGGGTGTAGTTAAGATTACTCCTGCACACGATCCCAATGATTTTGAAGTAGGAAATCGTCATCATTTAGATAGAATTGTGGTGATGAATCCAGATGCTACCATGAATGAAAATGCCGGAATTTATCAAGGACTAACCAGAGAAGAATGTAGAAAGAAATTAGTAGAAGATTTAAAAGAAAAAGATTTCTTAATTTCGATAGAAGAAATGACCCATAGTGTAGGACATAGTGAAAGAAGTGGAGTCGTAGTAGAACCTTATTTATCCAAACAATGGTTTGTAAAAATGAGACCTTTAGCAGATCGTGTATTAGAAAATCAAAAAGAGAAAGACAAAAAAGTAAACTTTGTTCCAAAAAGATTTGAAAAAGTAATGAATCATTGGATGGAAATTACTTATGATTGGTGTATCTCTCGTCAACTTTGGTGGGGACATCGAATTCCTGCTTGGTATAAAGGAGAAGAAGTCTATGTCGGGATGGAAGCACCTGTGGAAGAAGGTTGGGTACAAGATAACGATGTCTTAGATACTTGGTTTAGTA
>CANPVK010000038.1 GCA_947581715.1 uncultured Bacilli bacterium | reverse complement strand
ATATATGGGTTATTTTTATTTCGGGATATCCTAATTTAAATTTATACTTATTAGGGATTTCATTATTTTAATTAACACTTGGAAAAAATATTTGCATATTATGAGTAATTATGTTATAATTTATCTCGTTAGTAATCCGATGTTATTTGAGTGATATGATTACTGTAAAAACAAGAAAGGAGAGATATCGTATGGCAAATGTAGTTGATAAGATTACAGAAAAGCAGTTAAATCCTAATATTCCTGAATTTCGTGTAGGAGATACTGTGCGAGTAGATGTAAAAATTATTGAAGGAAATAAGGAAAGAATTCAAGCTTTTGAAGGAATTGTTATTTCGCGCAAAAGTGGTGGAATCAGTGAAACTTTTACAGTTAGAAAGTTGTCTTCAGGAGTTGGGGTAGAAAGAATATTTCCAATTCATTCACCAAAAATTGCAAAAATTACAGTGATTAGAAAAGGAAAAGTAAGACGTGCTAAATTAACATTCTTAAGAGATTTAGTTGGCGGATACCGTATTAAAGAAAGAAGAGATAAATAAGGCCAAGCCTTATTTTTTCTTTTTGGGAGTGTAAAATGGAAAAAATTAAGAATATAGTGAAAGAAATTTATCCTTATATTTTAGTTATTTTAGCAGTAATAATTGTAAAAACTTATCTTTTTACTCCAGTCATTGTGAATGGGAAAAGTATGATGAATACTTTGCATGATCATGATATTATGATTTTAAATAAAATTGGCATGAAGATACAAGATATTCAGAGATTTGATATTGTTGTAATTCAGACAGGGAATACTAAAATTATTAAAAGAATCATTGGACTTCCAGGAGAAACTATTGAATATCAAGATAATCAACTTTATATTAATGATAAAAAAGTAGAAGATTCTTATGGAAGTGATGTTACTTATGATATTCCTAAACAAAGAATTCCAGAAAATACTTACTATGTTTTGGGGGATAATCGAACGGACTCTGTTGATAGCAGAATTTTAGGGTTTATTCCGAAAAGTGAAATTTTAGGGAAAGCAACTTTCGTTATTTATCCATTTAATCGAATTGGTAAAAAGTAAGAGATCATAGAAGCAAGGACAAATTCTTGCTTTTTATACGATCCATCCATGGATGAATTTTACATGAAATATCTTAAAAAATAAAGAGAGTAGTGATAAAAATGAATGAAAATAAAACTAATATCAATTGGTATCCTGGTCATATGGCAAAAACGAGAAGAGAAATCAAAGAAAAATTAGATTTCATAGATATCATTTATGAGGTAATTGATGCTAGAATGCCAATTAGTTCTAAAATAGCAGATATCAATGATTTAATAAAAAATAAACCTTGTTTATTAATCGTAACAAAATATGATTTATGTGATCAAAAAGCAACAGATCAGATTTTGGATTGGTATCGAAAAAAAGGTTATGTTGTGATACCAGTTGATTTAATGAACGGAAAAAATATAAATCAGATTATTGTAGAAAGTGAAAAACTTTTACAGGAAATGAATCAAAAAAGGAAAGAAAAAGGATTAAAACCTAGAAATATTCGAGCCCTAGTAGTAGGAAGTCCAAATGTAGGAAAAAGCACTTTGATTAATCGCTTAGTTGGAAAAAAAGTAGTGAGTGTTGGAGACCGACCAGGTGTTACGAAAAATTTGGGATGGATTCGTATTCATAAAGATATCGATTTATTAGATTCACCAGGTATTTTATGGCCAAAATTAGAAAATCAATATCAAGCAGCTATTTTAGCTAGTTTATCTTCCATTAAAGAAGAAATTGTAGAGAGTCAGGAATTAGCTATTTTTATTTTAAAAATTATGAGTCGATTATATCCAGATCGTGTTTTAGAAAGATATGAAATAGAGGAAATTGATTTTTCTAATTTAGAACTAACATTTCGAACCATTGCTCAAAAAAGAGGAGCAATTCAAAAGAAAGAAGAAGTTGATTATCATAAGGTTTATCAAATCATTTTACAAGATATGAAAAATGGAGCTTTTGGCAAGATTACTTTAGATCGATTGGAAGATTTAGAAAAATAATATTTCATTCTTGACAAGTAATTCCATATTACTATAATATATATATTGTGTAATATTTTTGTAGGAGGTTTTCAGTGATAGATAGAGAGAAAATTAAATTATTTTTAAGCAAAAATGGAGTTGAAACGGAAAATTTAACAGAAAAAGAAATGTTAAAGATATTGAAGAGTATGTTTGAAAAATGTAAAATAGATATTGATTGTTTAGAAATTTCTTATCAAAAAAATCCATTGGCAATGACTTCTAGTGAGTATGTTGATATGATAAATTATTATGAAACAAAGAAGACTATTATACAAGGATATTTACTTCAAGCTATGCAACTTCAAAAAGATAATCGAATCTTAAAAAGAAAGCAAGTTATTTATAAGATCAAGACTAAAATCCTAGGTAATTCATAGGATTTTTATTTGATTTTTTTTCTGAATTAAGGTAAACTAATTTCAGTGATTGGAAAATGGAAAAAGTAGATTTGTATCAGTATGAGAGAGAATTGTGGAATCAAGGAATCAATTATGTTGCAGGAATGGATGAAGTGGGTAGAGGGCCTTTAATTGGTCCTGTTGTAACTGCTTGTGTGATTTTACCACATGATTTTGTTTTAGAGGGGTTAACGGATTCTAAAAAATTAAGCGAAAAAAAGAGAGAAATATATTATTCTTATATTATGAAACATGCTTTGAGTGTAGGAATTGGCATGATGGATGAAAAGATAATTGATCAAGTAAATATTTATGAGGCTACTAAATTAGCTATGTATCAAGCAGTAGAAAATAGTCCCATTATACCAGAGCATATTTTGATTGATGCTATGAAATTGGAAAAATTAAGTATGCCTTCTACTTCTATCATTAAAGGAGATAGTAAGAGTATATCAATTGCTGCAGCAAGTGTAGTTGCGAAAGTTACCAGAGATCGAATGATGATTGATCTTGATCAAAAATATCCTATGTATGGTTTTAAATCACATAAAGGCTATCCTACTAAAAAACATATTGAAGCAATTCAGAAATATGGGTTAATTGATGGGTATAGACTTACTTTTCAACCAATTGTTAGGATCAAAGAAAAAAGTTATAATAAGTAGATAAAGGAGATGAAATGATATGAAAGGATTAGAATCAAAAATAGATGATATTTTTTTGGAAGATAGGAGAGTTGAGAAAGAAACTTATGCAATTATTCACTATTTCCAATTATTGGAAAAAGTTCTTTTCATACAAGAGGCATTATGTCCTGATCCAAATGAATCTTTTTTATTAATTGATGGTCCTAAATCTTTTCAAAACTTAGTAATAGATTGTAAAGAAGGCTATATTAATATTTTTGAAAATAATATTTCCGATCTTCTAAAAATTTTAAAAGAAAATATTTTTAAATTGGATGATATTACCTTTTCAAATAGTTTATTGAAAGAAGAGGCTCTTCAATTAGCCAAATCAATTTTAAATAGATATCATCATTATCTCGTTGAGAAAAATTATATACAAGATTCTGCTTATTTTGAATTATGTTCTTTTTCCATTCTTCAAAAATATATGGAAAAATTAACTTTCCTTCCATCCAAACAAAAAAGTAAGAGAAAGATAATCTAAAAATCTTTCTTTTTTCATATATTTTTTTTAGGAGAGTGATAACTTTTGTATCAGCCATATATTTTAAAATATCATGAAGATGGTTTAGAACCACAAATTAGTAAAAAAACATTAGAAATTCATTATCATAAACATTATTTAAATTATTTAAAAAATTTGAATGAATTATTAATTAAAAATCAGTATTTTTTTCAATTTCCAAAAGAAACATTATTTACAAATATGGATATTTTTTTCAAAAGAAGATCGGGATAAAATTCTTTTTTATTTAGGTGGGGTTGTGAATCATGAACTCTATTTTAGTAGTATGTCTCAAAGGAAAGGACAAGAAAAAATTCCTGAGCCATTAAATAGTCATTTAATAGAAAAATTTGGCAGTATAGAGAATTTTAAATACCAGCTTTTGGAACGTGCTAATTCTTTCAGGGGTTCTGGCTATGTATTTTTGACAGTAAATCAAAATTCTGAACTTTATTTGATGGCTTTACCTAATCAGGAAAATCCTTATGTTTATCAAAGAATTCCTATTTTAGCTATTGATGTGTGGGAACATGCTTATTATTTAGATTATTATAATGATAAAAAGAAATATAATGAAGCTTTCTTTCAAATCATTGACTTTACAGAAGTTAATCGGAAATATCAAGAAAATTTAAAAAAATAGAAGTAAATTTCTTTTTTCTTTGGTATAGTATATTAGAAATATTAGAAAATAAATTTGACAAATTGTCAAAGTTCAAGTATAAATTTAATGAGGATGTGATTTTGTGGCAAAAAATTTAGTAATTGTGGAGTCTCCTGCTAAAAGTAAAACTATTGAAAAATATTTAGGAAAAGATTATCATGTTGTTTCTTCTAAGGGCCATATTAGGGATTTAGCTACTACTGGAAAGTATGGATTAGGGGTAGATATTGATAATCATTTTGAACCTTCTTATACTTTTATTAGTGGCAAGAAAAAATTAGTGAATGAATTAAAAAAACAAGTAAAAGAATCTGAAAAGGTATATCTTGCTACTGACCCGGATCGTGAAGGGGAGGCAATTAGCTGGCATTTAAAAGAAGCATTAGGGATAAAAGAAAAAGATTATGAACGTGTTTTATTTCATGAAATTACACATGATAAAGTATTGGAAGCTTTTAAAGAACCTAGAAAAATAGATGAAAACTTGGTCAAAAGTCAAGAAACTAGAAGAATACTTGATAGAATTATTGGTTTTCGTTTATCAAAATTGATGCAAAGTAAAACAGGAGGAACAAGTGCTGGAAGAGTGCAGAGTGTTGCCCTAAAATTAATTGTAGATCGAGAAAGAGAAATTCAAGCATTTTGTCCAGAGGAATATTGGACCATTACAGCAATATTTCCAGAATTTGAGGCAGAATTATTTGCTTATCATAATAAAAAGATAGCAATAAAAAATGAGCAAGAAGCAGATGAAATTTTAAATAAATTAACTAAAGATTATACTTTAGCTAATTTAGAAGAAAAGTTGAAAAATAAGAATAGTAAGCCTCCTTTTATTACAAGTACTTTGCAACAAGAAGCTTCTAATAAATTAGGATTTCCTGCTAAAAAAACAATGAGTTTGGCCCAAAAATTATATGAAGGAATTGATCTGGGAAATGAAACTGTCGGTTTAATTACTTATATGAGAACTGATTCTATTCGTTTATCGGATGAATTTGTTGGGTTCACTAAAAATTATATTGAAAAAAATTATGGAAAAGCATATGTAGGATATCAAAAACAAAGTAAAAAAACGGAAAATGTACAAGATGCACATGAAGCAATACGTCCAACTAGCATTTTAAGGACACCAGAATCAGTAAAAGCTTATTTAACACAAGATGAATTTTCTTTATATAAAATCATTTATTATCGTAGTTTAGCTTCCTTGATGTCTGCAGCAAAAGTAAATCAAACAACCGTTATTTTTGATAATCAAGACTACTCATTCAAAGCAACAGGCCAGGTATTGGTGTTTGATGGGTATTTAAAAGTATATCAGGATTATGAAACAAGTGAAGAAAAGAATCTTCCTGAATTCCGTGATCAAATTTATCAAACAGAAAAAGTAGAAAAGAAACAACATTTTACTTCTCCACCTGCACGATATAAAGAGGCTACTTTAATTCAAGAAATGGAAAAATTAGGAATTGGTAGACCTTCTACCTATGCAACTATCATTAGTAATATTCGAGATCGTGGATATGTGGAAATGGAAGATAAAAAATTTGTTCCAACTTCGATTGGGTTCGAAGTAACTGATAAATTACAAGAATTTTTTAGCGATATTATCAATGTAGAGTATACTGCTAATATGGAAAATGATTTAGATAAAATTGCTTCCCATGAAGAAAATAATATTAAAGTATTAGAAGAATTTTATCAGAAATTTGAGCCGATTTTAGAAAAAGCCTTTGGAGAAATGGAAAAGAAAAAGCCACAAGAAACAGGAGAAATTTGTCCAGAATGTGGAAATCCTTTGGTCATTCGTAAAGGACGATATGGAGAATTTATTGCATGTAGTAATTATCCAGAATGTAAATATATCAAAAAAGAGGAAAAGACTGTAAAAGAAATTATGGATTGTCCTATTTGCAAAGTAGGAAAAATTGTAGAAAAAAAGACAAAAAAAGGAAAAATATTTTATGGATGTAATAATTATCCAAAATGTAAAGTGGCAACTTGGGATATACCTACTGGAGAAATTTGTCCAGAATGTGGAAGTTTATTAGTAGAAAAAAATAAAAAAATAAAGTGTAGCAATTCAGAATGTAAATTTGAAAAATAAATTATTAGCTTTTTCTTTTCTTAAAAAAATAAGATGCTGATTCATATGAATGATTGCATGATTATGAGGAAGATCAGTAATTTTATCGTTTATTGGAATTGCTTCCATTTATTTTATATGGATATGAGAGATTAGAAGAAAGAAAAGTAGGAAAGTTCAGAAATGAATATTTACAACTTTTCTTTTTTGTGGCTTTATGATACCATTATGTTAGGTGATAGTATGGCGAAGTATGCTTTTGTAGTTTATTTACCAAATAAAGAAAAAAAATTAATTTTTTTAAAAGAATTAGAAAAAGCTAATTTGCAAGAGATGGATTTATTTGTATTAATGCATGGAAAAAATGAAGTAGAGGAAATGTTAGCAAAAGAGTTAAATGTCCCTATTCAAAGTATTGAAAAAGTAGGAATTCTACAAATCAGGAAGTCCATAGAATTTTCTCTTTGCCTGGGAAATCAATATCTAACTCCTATTTTAACTAATATGATGGAAGATCATAAGCTTTTAACGACTCATCCAATTTGTCAACAAATGAAAGATTATTTATTTCGATATTTACATTCTGAAGACTATCGTACTTTTTTAGAGAAAATATATTACTATGATAATCAATTTCATTTTCTATTAGAACGCTATTGTATGATATATCATCAAACTTTTTTAGGAGAAGAGGAAGAGAATGAATTAAAAAAATATGAAAATAAAATTTTAGATGGTTTTAAAATTTATAAAAATTATCGTGGACTTTGCATTTGTCGAAAACGTTGGGAGGAGAAAGCTATTTCTGTTATACTTCCTAAAACAGTTTCCAATCTAAAAGTATCTTCTCATTTATCTGGTAATCTTTATCATCTTTCTGATAGTCGATATACTTATCTTAGCATGCAGGAGAGAGCTTCCATTTATAATCGTGAATATGATGAATATTTAAGTCCAGAAGAGTACGCTATGATGCAGGGAGAACAAGAGGATGAACCATATCAGTACCATTAAAGTATCAGAATTAGTCTCCGATTTTATTACTTATTTAGAAATAGAAAAAAATGATTCGGGTTATACTATCTTGAATTATCAAGATGATATTATACAGTTTTTTAATTATTGTAAAGAAAATAATATTAATTATGAAATGATTACCTATTTACAAGTAAGGGGTTATATTAATTATTTGTATGAAAAGAAAGAAAAGGCTACAACTATTAGTCGAAAGATTTCTTCTCTTCGTAGTTTTTATCGATATTTATCTAATCATGGGATAGAAAATTATTCTTTTCACTTAGTAAAACTTCCCAAAAAAGGAAAAAGACTTCCTAAATTTTTAGAATATAATGAAATTGAAGAAATTTTTGATATTCCAGATTTAAATACTCCTTTAGGACAGAGAAATGCTTTAATTTTAGAAATGCTTTATGCAACGGGAATGCGAGTAGGGGAGTTAATAAGTATTCGAGTAGATGATATTAATCCTGCTATTAAAACTATTAAAATTTTAGGAAAAGGGAATAAAGAAAGAATCGTTTATTACAATAAAATTACAGAAAAAAGATTAAAATTGTATTTGAAAGATGGAAGAGAAAAGTTAAGAAGAAGAGAAAATCCTTATTTGTTTTTAAATCATCACGGGGAACGATTAACAACTCGTGGAGTAGAGTTAGTATTAGATCAAATCATGAAGCATACCTCTCTTACCAAACATCTTACTCCTCACATGCTTCGTCATAGTTTTGCAACTCATTTACTAAATGAAGGATGCGATTTATTAAGTGTGCAAGAATTGTTAGGACATGAATCTTTATCTGCTACCAATATTTATACGCATGTAACCAATGATCGTATGAAAGATGTGTATTTGAAGACTCATCCTAGGGCAAAAAAAACAAAAGAAATGGCAAATAATGTCAAATAAAGAAAGATTTCATTGAATTTGAATCTTTTTTCTTTTATAATTAGGGATGTTAAGCGAGTAATGCTTATAAGAAAGGATGATAACATGAAATACGTTTATTTGTTTAGTGAAGGAAACAAAGATATGCGTAATTTACTTGGTGGAAAAGGTGCCAATTTAGCAGAAATGACTGGAATTGGATTACCTGTACCAAGAGGATTTACCGTAACAACAGAAGCATGTACGAGATATTATGAAGATGGCAAAGAAATTGCTCCTGAAATTGTTGCAGAAATTCAAGAAAAAGTAGAAGAACTACAAAAAATGACAGGAAAGAGATTAGGGGATAGTGAAAATCCATTATTAGTTTCTGTTCGAAGCGGTGCTAGAGCTTCTATGCCAGGAATGATGGATACTGTTTTAAACTTAGGGTTAAATGATCAAGTAGCAGAAGGATTTAGTAAAGTCACCAACAATCCAAGATTTGTTTATGACTCTTATCGTAGATTTATTCAAATGTTTGCCGATGTGGTAATGGGATTTCCAAAGAGTTCTTTTGAAAGATTATTTGATAAAATCAAAGAAGAAAAACATGTTACTTATGATACAGAATTAACAGCAGAAGATTTACAAGAAGTAGTAGCAATTTACAAGGAAGAATATAAAAAACATGCAGGAGTTGATTTTCCACAAGACCCAATGGTACAAATGATGGAAGCAATCAAAGCTGTATTTAGAAGTTGGAATAATGATCGTGCTATTACTTATCGTAGATTAAATGATATTCCATCTAGTTGGGGTACTGCTGTTAATGTTCAAGAAATGGTTTATGGTAACCGTGGAGATACTTCTGGTACTGGAGTTGCCTTTACTCGTAATCCTGCAACGGGAGAAAAAGCATTATTTGGAGAATACTTAATGAATGCTCAAGGTGAAGATGTGGTAGCTGGAATTCGTACTCCACAAAACATTAATACCTTAAAAGAAACAATGCCAGAATGTTATAATGAGTTCGTTCGTATTTGTGATATTCTAGAAAAACATTATAAAGATATGCAAGATATGGAATTTACAATTGAAGATGGAAAATTATTTATGCTACAAACTCGTAATGGAAAAAGAACAGCATCTGCTGCTTTAAAGATTGCAGTTGACTTAGTACAAGAAGGAATGATTACCAAAGAAGAAGCTTTATTAAAAGTAGAACCAAAACAACTAGATCAATTATTACATCCTAATTTTGATTCAGAAAGTTTAAAAGCTGCCACTGTGATTGCCAAAGGGTTAGCAGCATCTCCTGGAGCAGCCACTGGTAAAATTTACTTTACAGCAGAAGATGTCATGAAAGCACATGAAGCAGGAGAAAAAGATTTATTATTAGTAAGGCTTGAAACTTCTCCAGAAGATATTGAAGGAATGAACTTAGCACACGGTATTTTAACAATTCGTGGAGGAATGACTTCTCATGCTGCTGTCGTTGCTCGTGGAATGGGTACTTGTTGTGTATCTGGTTGTGGGGAGTTAAGAATTGATGAAGAAAAGAAAGAATTAACTACCAAAGATGGAAAAGTATTCCAGGAAGGGGATTGGATGAGTTTAGATGGTTCTACGGGTAATGTTTATGGCGAACAAATTAAAACTGTTGATCCAGAAATCGTAGGAGATTTTGAAACATTCATGAGTTGGGCTGATAGTGTTCGTACTTTAAAAGTAAGAGCCAATGCGGATAATCCAAAAGATGCTAGTGTAGCTCGTAATTTTGGAGCTGAAGGAATTGGACTTTGTCGTACAGAGCATATGTTCTTTGAAGAAGAAAGAATCTTTAATTTCCGTCGTATGATTACAGCTGAAACTGTAGAAGCTAGGGAAGAAGCATTAGAGAAAATCTTACCTTACCAAAGACAAGACTTTGAAGAGTTATTTAAAGTGATGAAAGGTTATGGAGTAACAATTCGTTTCTTAGATCCACCACTACATGAATTTTTACCTCACACGGATGAAGAAATCAAACCTTTAGCAGAAAGTTTAGGAATGACTTTTGAAGCATTAAAGGCAAGAGTTGAATCTTTAAAAGAATTTAACCCTATGATGGGACATCGTGGATGTCGTTTAGCTGTTACTTATCCAGAAATTGCGAAAATGCAAACTCGTGCTGTCATCGAAGCAGCTATTAACGTAAATAAAGAAGGCCTACATGTAGAACCTGAAATCATGATTCCATTAGTTGGTGATGTCAAAGAATTAAAATATGTGAAAAATGTTGTTTGTGAAACAGCAGATGCAATCATTAAAGAAGCAGGAGTAGAAATGAAATATTCTGTTGGAACAATGATTGAAATTCCAAGAGCAGCAATCACTGCTGATAAGATTGCCGAAGAAGCAGAATTTTTCTCCTTTGGAACAAATGATTTAACACAAATGACTTATGGATTTTCTCGAGATGATGCTGGTAAATTCTTAGAAGATTACTATAAAAAGAATATTTTTGAAAGTGATCCATTTGCGAAAGTTGACCAAGAAGGTGTTGGAGAATTGATGAAGATTGCCATTGAAAAAGGAAAGAAGACTAGACCTAACATCAAACTTGGAATTTGTGGAGAACATGGTGGAGATCCTTCTACCGTAGAATTCTGCCATAATATTGGATTAACTTATGTTTCTTGTAGTCCATTTAGAGTACCACTTGCTCGTTTGGCTGCAGCGCAAGCAAAAGTAAAAGAAACGATTTAAAATAAATTAGACTTTGATTAGACTAAGGTAAAAATATCTTAGTCTTTTTTGTGTGGAAAGATAAGAATTTTGCAACAAAAAAGGAAGTGAAAAAATACGATTAATTTATACTAAACCCAAATTAAGAGATTTATCACAAGGTTCTAGAATAGCCTTTGCTAGACAATGAAATTCAAAAGATAATAGAACAAAGGAAATATCGGAAATATTAAATGTTAGTTTTCGTTCAATTAAAAAGTATAGAAAGATAGATATTATTGATACTTTGTAAAGGAATCTTTAAATAGACAATTTCGAAAGTATACAAAAACAAAATCAGTATTTCCAACAGATATGTCCTTATTAAAATGTCTATATTTATCTACTAAAAATATATCCAAAAAATGGGATCAAGCTTATAGGAATTGGGGAACAATATTATCTGAATTATCCATTATGTTTGATGGTAGAATTTAGTTCTTTGAAATTTATTATTTATATGTTATTATTTTAATAACAAAAAGAAGTAAGAATAATAACTTACTCCCTATTGTGGAAAGTTCCATTTACACAGAATTTCTTACACACTCTTTAAGTCCCTATAAATAAACAAGAAAACAACTTATCGTTTTCTTGTTACTTTCTTTCATTACTTACTTTTAATAAACATTTTTGGTTTTTCTTTGCTAGTGTTTTTTCTCTCATCAACTTCTTCATTTTTAACTAAATTATTTTTAATTTGTTCTTCCATCGCATTTAATTCTTCATCACTAAAATTTGTTAATTTTGCTTCTTTATCAAATCTGGAAAACAATGAAATTATTTTATAAAAATTAGAGTCTTTTTTTATATAACACTTATATTCTGGATGATCAGTATCGTAATCACATCTAGGAATATTTACTTCTTTAGATTTTTTCTCATTTAAAAGCTTTTGACTTTCTATATCATAATAGTATTTTTTTCCATCTTTCATTATCCTAATATATTTATCTCCTGGTTTTTTACTATATTCGCTTAAATTATTTAAGGAGGAAGAATAGTCTTCAATTTCTATCATACCATCATCTTTTTTTCTTACTTTAATTCCATTTTCTTCACTCCAATAATTATTACTCATATGTAAGCCTTGACCTACATAAGAATACTTTTGAATCAATTCACTAAAATTAGGATGATAATATCTATCATAGATAGTTCCATATTGATTTATCATTGTATAAACTTTGCCATAATTATCTATTGGTTCGATAATTTCATATTTTTTATCGATATTAGAAAAGTCACAACTTTTTGAATTATAACGTTCTTTCTTATTTTTATATTCTTGAAAAACAATACTTTTATTTGAACCTATTACTTGAATAGAAGCAAACCAAGATTCATTAGAAGAAGTAAAATCATTGTAATATGAAAATATGATAACATATTTATTATCATTTACATCAACGGTCATACTTTTTCTGTCTAAATCCAATCTATTCTTTATCATAAAGTCAAGTAACTCTATCATTCCTTTTATTCCTACTGATGTTTTTAAATTTAAATTTTTATCAGGTATTCCCTGCATTCTTCTGATATATTTGAATGGATCATTTTTCATAAATTATAAACCTCTCTTCCTTTATAAATTACAACTTTTTATTAAACCATCTGTTTTTTTGTTATTTTTGTTTTTAATGATTCTTTTTCTTATTTTCTTTCTATTTTCATCTTTTCTTTTAACTATTTGTTTTTGATTAAGACTTTGTAAATATTGCCCAATTTCTTTTAAATCTTCACGCGTAAAATCAAGTTTAGGATCATCAATTTCAATATATGCCATACCATCAACATTATAAATGGGAGATGTAAATCTGATTTCAACTTTTGAAAATGTTGTTTTCTTCTCTGATTATGTCTATTATTTGGACTTAAATTTTTAATTAAGAAATCTATTTTCCAATTAAATCTTTATCAGTAATTTCTTCTAGATTAATATCCATTTTACTTCGTGTTCTTCATCTACAATCATACCCTCTATATAGAATTTTTTTTACTCTCAATAAAAAGTTTTTCCTTATCTCATTTAAACTTAAACAATAATATCTATTTTTTTAACACATTACAGACTCCTTTTTAAATATATTTAATATATTATATATAATTTTTTATATAAAATAAAGCAAATCTTGTAATTTTTCAGGATAAATGCAAATTTTCATTTGGAAGTCCGCTTTTAACTAAATAACGGCATTAAGTCTGATTATAGTATAATGAAATGTAAA
>CANPVK010000037.1 GCA_947581715.1 uncultured Bacilli bacterium | reverse complement strand
CCAAATTTACCAATTCCCTCAAATATAGAAATTGCACCATTTGATATAGTAGCACCTACTCTTTTTTGCACGGTTTTAATATTTTTATTCATCTGATAAAGTGGTGGTAATATATCTTTTTTTATAAATTTTGCTGCTTCATCCGTTGCTGTAATCAAACCTTGAGAAACTTCTGCTTGAGTTTGCGGAACTTCATCCTTAACATAACCAAATATATTTTTCGCTGCTTGTTTTATTTTATCAAATGCACTTAATACATAAGCAGTATTCTGCAACTCAACTTCTCCCATTTGACTTGCAGCAAATTCAAAAACATTTTTACCTTGAAAAGAAAAAGTTGCAAAACTAGGATTATAATCTTGCAAATCTACTAATGAAGAAATTTTATTTCTAATTTCACTTTCTATAATAGAACCTACGTTGCCACTGGAAAGAGCACTTTCTATTCCTTCCAAATCATTTTGATAGTTTTGCATCCAATTTTCAATACTATTGTATAAGTTATTGATATTATCCAGTGCAGATTCAATTCTTGATGCCATTATATTGATTGGATATTCACTGTTTATTAAATATCCAGATTGGAAATTTGACATGGTAACACTAACAAAATGATTTTTTTCATTTAAAAATTCTTGTTTATTATTTTTATAAACTGATAAATTTATTCTATTAATGCTACTCATATTAACTACCTTTCTCTAACTAAATTCATGACTCATCAGGCATAATATCAATTGGTTGATCTACCCTTTGCACTTTATCATCGATTGTTGGATTATCAGATAATGACTTTTTTACATCTGAGTTATTCCTCAATCGAGCTAAATTTGCTATTTGAACTAACTTTTGCTTAAAATTTTTTTCTTCATCATCTATCAAGCCCATATGATATACCATTTCAATTTGACTATGATCAAATAACAAAGTTTGATTTGTAGATATAACACCTTCCGGATATAAACATCCTGAATAATCATATACTTTTTCTGGCGTATCTTGGTTAATTGATAAAAAACCACATATCATAACTCTTTTTTTCCCGCCTTTTAACATTACTATCGTACCAATTGGTAAATATTTATCTGGTATCATATTTCCTCCTACTTTCCTTCTAATAGATATTAATTTTATAATATAATTGTGACATTCTTTCTTCATTCTGATGTAAATGCCCATCAATTTCAAATATACGATTTTCAACCGTAGAATCTTTTACACGGCGCCATTTTTTAACCTCATCATAACTTTCTGTTTCAGCATTATATTCCAATTCTGTATATTCTTCATCACGCCAAAGTTGTGAGGTTAATCTCTCTCTTTCTTCACGAAGATTGTTATTATCACTTTGTAAAGTTTTATAATCTTCAATCATAGTTGCCACAGTTAAATAATTATCAATATTCTTTTCTAAATCCTGATATAATCTTTTTAAATTATATAATGCCTTTCTTAAGCATAATCTACTATCACAATACCATAAATCATTATTTACGACATAGTCGATAAGTAAATTCGTAATAGAATAATTTATTGTCGATTTGAAGGAATTTAAGGATAATTTTAAAGATGTAACATCTATATTCTCAAATGCCATAATTTATACTCCTATTTCTTAATTTTAAAATTTAAAGAAGCTTTCATAATAATCTGTTTATCTAGTGAGCTATAATATTCTATTACACTTTGTAAATATTTCAAACTAGATGACATGGAATCATTTACAGTATCAAAACAATTAATAACTGACAAAAATTTATCATTATAATATTTAGCACTAGGTCCTTCCCATTCACCGCTTTTTTCTAATAATTTTTGCTGATTTTTTACATTATCCAGAATATCTTGAATTTTATTAAATTGCTCATTTAACTCATTTGCTAATGCTTCTAATTTATCTTTAGAAAAATTCATGTTCCCTTATCCTATATTTTTAGATGAATATATTTCATCAAAGCATTCATAAATTGTAGAAATTTGTTTTAAATAATTGCCATAATCATTTAATATTTCCGATAAATGATTTAATTCTGGAATATTCTTTTCTTTAAATGCCTTCACATATTTTGTTGCATCTATACCAACCCATGCTTGACTAATATCCTCAACAATATTATTGATATTTTTAATACAATTAGAAAAATTATTAACACTAGATAAAATTTCATCAGCAATTTTTTGCATTTTTTCACTGTTCATTTCTATCACTAAATCACCCCAAATCTTTGAAATAAGAGTAAAAAAATTTTACTCTTATTTCAAAGAGTCATACAGACAACTCTTTTCTAAATTTGAATATTTTTAACTTGTGCATCAAGTGCTTCATAATTTGCTACAACTTGATCTAAATACTTTGCACATTCGTTAATTGCTTCATTAAATTCATGGAATCGACTACTCAACGAATCAAATTCCTGTTTTGCAGCCCCTGCAGCATCACCACTCCAAACACCATCATCACCAATTTTATTAAATTGCGTAGTAATATCTTTTAATAAAGCATCCATAGAAGAAGCATTCTGCTTTAAACTTGCAGAAAAATTTTTTACTTCTCCATAAGAAATTTTTGAAAAATCCATATTTCCCTCCTTTAATTTAGTAATTTATAGAACTAGCATTATTTTCTGCTACTTCCTTATAAGCACTTGCAACTTTTATCATATAATTTCCTATGCTTTCAATTGTATCAGCTAAATTTTTCATAATTTTAGCCTGTGCTTCTACTGCATTAGCATATTTAGCAGAATCTTGACCTTGCCATTGTGATTTCAAATTTTCATTAATATTACTAATATTATTCAATAAGTTTTTAAATTCTTCTGCTTGACTTAATACTTTTTTACCAGTTGTATCCAATTCTTCATAATTAACAGATAAATTCATTTTTACACCCCCTTCCATTATAAAAAAATAATAGTACTACCATTTTGAATTCCTGACTGATATAGATAAGTATTATTTTCAAATTCTTGGCCAGTTATTTGGTCTAATAATTTTGCTTTCTCAAAGGAAGTTTTATAATAACCATCTGTCTCATCAATGATAATATTTAATAGAATTTTTTTTAGTGTACCCATTTTTTTATTAATTGGTAAATAAGTATCAAAATTTAATTCAACAGCAGGAACAACTATATTGACTAATAGTTTATCTTTCATAATCATTTCCTTTCTAGTTTTAATTTAAAATAATTTAAAACTAGAGAATACTAACAATTACTTATTGAATAATACTTTATTTTTATGCAAAATAAAAAAGCCCTATATAAATAATGTTAGTAATAATTTTTTATTTACCAACATTATTTATTATAGAACCAATATTGTTATTGCCTTTTAATTCATTAAGTGATAATAATATTTTAATTATTTTGTAAGAGTCCTCAAGTATTTTAATTAAATCCTTACCTTATTACAATCTCATTATAAAATATCAAAATATATTTGTCAATAAATACCTCAAAACTAATACAGTAAACTTTATAGTATTACAAGTTATGAATAATTTATCCAAAAATACAAAATAACACCCGCTAATAATATGACTAAAGAAGTAACAATGCTTACGAAAAAGAGTGTGTTCCCATAAGCGGCTTCATCTTGACTAGCAAAAGCTTTTCCGGCCTCTGTTGCTTTGATATAGGCGAGACTTGTTGCCTTGGAAGTTCCATTTTTATTTAATTTTGCCATATATTCATAATAATATGGAGTTTCTGGAAGTTTTCTTTTTTGATAACTATCCACTAAAATAGATCGATAATAATTCCGATCCTCTTCTAAAAAGATATTAGAAAAATCTTGAAAATGATGACTAATTACTTCTAAACTTAAAAGACCATTTTGAAAAGAATAATTTGGTAAATAGGAGCAAAATGCTAATTGAGAAAGTCCTAACAAATCACGCAAAACTGCCTCTTCTTTACTACTAGCATAATAATTTGTGATAGGAACAACACTTTCGAAAAAATAAACGCCATCTTGAAAAAATACCTTTCTTGGATCAAAATTAATTACCATCATATTTTTATCATGCAATTTCTTTAATGTAATATCCATTAAAGCAAAAGCAATTCTTTTCTCCGAATAAGGTAAATTTTGAAAACTCATATCGATTAATGACAACTGATTCTTCACAAGTATCACCCTATTATCATTATAACATTAATTTTCTTTTTTACAATTACCAAAAAAATTTGTTTTAAACTCTTTCCGAATACGATATAAAACATTAGAGACTGTTTTATAAGATAAATCCAATAAACTGGCAATATCAATCATGGTAAATCCATTAAACTTAAGTTCAAAAATTAACGATCCCGGAAATTCTAAAGAAAGCATAAATTGTTTTATTTGTATTAATAAATCATTTATATCAACTTCTATATGTGGCAATGGTGCATTTTTATTTTCTAAAACATCCATTAAAGTCAAATCTCCGTTAGAAGATACTAATTCAGTTAAACTTAATGGTGCTAAAGCCTCTCTTTTTTCCAAATTTTTTCTCATAACACAATTTAAAATTTTACTTCGAATAGCAATATTAGCATACGTATAAAAAAGAGTACCACTATCGGCATCATAATTTCTAATAGCACTATAAAGTCCTAAAAATCCCTCTTGTACCAAATCCTCTAATTCTAATCCGTATTTTTTGGCATGCACTAAATATTTTTTAGCAAAAGAAACTACAATAGGACGATATTTTCGAAATAAGATATTCTTTGCATCTTCCTCGTTTTCCTGAATCATATACATAATTTCATAATCGTTTAAATCTTTGTATTCTCCCATTTTCTACCTTCTTTTCTGCCTAACCACCTCGTAAATCATAATACCACTTGCTACAGATGCATTTAGACTATTTATTTTTCCATACATGGGAATTTTAGCTATAAAATCACAGGAAGAACGAACGATTCTAGATATCCCATTTCCTTCATTACCAATTACCAAAGCTATTTTCCCAGAATAATCCAGTTCACGATAATCCGTACTATCTTCTAAAGCTGTTCCTACAATCCAAAAGCCTTTTTTCTTTAGCTCTTCTATAGTTTGGCTTAGGTTTGTCACCATCGCAATCGGAATATTGGTAATTGCTCCTGCACTCGTTTTTATAACTGTTGCATTGACACTGACACTTCTATCTTTCGGAAGAATAATTCCTGATACCCCTGCTGCTTCACTCGTACGAATAATTGCTCCTAGATTATGAGGATCCTCTAGATGATCTAATATTAATACAAAACTATCTTCTTCTTGAATAAATTCATGATAATCTGTATAACTAAAATCCGCCACATCTAAAATTATACCTTGGTGGTTTCCATTTGCAAGTCGGTCTAATTCTATTTTCTCTTGATAAATTACCGGAATTTTGCATTTTCCGATTAGAGAAATTAAATTTTGGTCATGAAAACCAGTTTGCAAATAAATTTTTCGTACTTTTTCGTTTTTTTTCAAATATTCTAAACTTACATTTCTACCATAAATTAACATAACGTTTTTCCCTCTAATATTACAGACATAATTTCTGCAATTCTTTCTTTCTTCCCAGATAACTCTAATGCTCCGATCAAAGCTTCTAAACCTGTTGCATATTTATAAGTCATAATATCACAGTTTTTAGGGTGAGCATTACTTTTATAATTTCTAGCTCGCATAATGATATGTAGTTCTTCTTCTGTGAAAAAAGATGCCTCCATCATATTCATTAAAAATTTAGCTTGGGCTTTGGCGCTGACATAAGAAATAGAAGCTATTTGTAAGTCCTTTACATTCCCAATACCGGATAAAATGAGATGTTTTCTCACATAATCTTCATAAATCGTATCTCCTAAATAAGCAAGAACTAACACGTTCATTTCTAATACATTCATTTTCACACCTCTTGTTTCTATCATAACACAATTTTGATAAACAAAAAATAGGAACCTTAGTTCCTATCATCTCTGGCGATAATTAACAAAACAAACCTTAGTATTTCTAAAATCGTCGTAGCAAGTCCTGCCACATAGGTAAGTGCTGCAGCGATTAACATTTTTTTACTTCCTTCTAATTCTTCACTAGTTACAATTTTTTCTTCTTGAATTTCTTGTAGTGCTCTTTTCGATGCATTGAATTCTACTGGTAACGTTATTAATTGGAATAGTAAAATGACTAATAGTAATCCAACTCCAGCCCAAGCAAAATCCATTGCTCCAAAAAGAAAACCAATCATAATTGCTAAATAACCAAACCTAGAAGCAAAACTAACAAGAGGAAAAATTAGTCCACGGATTTTAATCAATAAATATCCTTCTTTGTGTTGAACAGCATGACCACACTCATGTGCAGCAACGGAAATAGAAGCAATACTATCTCCATGAAAAACAGCAGTTGATAATCTTACTACTCTTCGATTTGGATCATAATGATCTGTTAATGTTCCTTGTACTTCTGTTACATAAACATCATTTAATCCATGCTTATCTAAGATGATTCTAGCAACTTCTTGTCCCGTTAATTTCTTTTGAATGCTCCCTTTTTGATAAGTTTGATATCGACTTTGTACCAAATACTCTGCTGCAATCGTAATCACTCCAGCAATGATTACTAACAAATACCCAAAAGTATTATAAAATTGATATTCCAAAAAATCATCTCCTATAACATTTCATAAGTAGTTCCTTCTCTAGAATCTACTAAACGAATTCCTTTTTTCAATAATTCCTCTCTAATAGCATCTGCTAAAGCATAATTTTTATCCTTTTTTGCTAGATTTCTTTCTTCTATTTTTTCTAGAATGTATTTTTCTAAGTTCTGATCTACTTCGATCTCTTCTTCTATTAAATTTAATGATAATACCTGATCAAAATTTTCTATTAAATAAAGTTTAGTAAAGTCTGTTAATGTTTCATCTTTCAAAACATCATAGACAAGGGTTAGCATACTAGAAGTATTTAAATCATTGGAAATTGCTTCTTTCATTTTTTCCTGATAAACATCTATTTTTTCTTCATGTAAATCTGGGGTTCTATCTAATTTACGAATTCTATTTTTCAATTTCTGATAAGCATTTTCGGCTTGATCTAGGGCTTCATAAGAAAAAACTAGCTGATTACGATAATGGCTTCCTAAACAAAAATAACGATAACTTAATGGATCATATCCTTTTTGCTCTAATAAAGAAAGTGTTAAGAATTCTCCATTTGATTTACTCATCTTTCCAGTTTGATCGTTTAGATGTTCGCCATGTACCCAATAATTACACCATTTATGACCAAAATAAGCTTCGCTTTGCGCAATTTCATTGGTGTGATGAGGAAAAATATTATCAATTCCTCCACAATGAATATCTAAATATTCCCCTAGATATTTCCCACTAATTCCACTACATTCAATATGCCAACCAGGATAGCCTACTCCCCAAGGAGAATCCCATCTCATATCCTGATTTTTAAACTTACTATCTGTAAACCATAACACAAAATCAGCAGGATTTTTTTTGGATTTATCTTCTTCTACCGTATCACGAACTCCAACCATTAAATCTTCAGGATTTTTTCCAGATAATTGATAATAATTTTTCGCTTTACTAACATCAAAATATACATTTCCATTCGATAAATAAGCATAACCATCCTCTAACATTTTAGAAATCATTTCAATATAAGTATCGATATGATGACTAGCAGGTTCTACAATATCTGGTTTTCGAATATTTAATTTCCTACAATCCTCAAAGAAAGCATTCGTATAAAATTGAGCAATTTCATAAACCGTTTTTCCTTCGCGTTCGGCTCCTTTTAACATCTTATCTTCACCCGTATCACTGTCACTTGTTAAATGACCAACATCGGTAATATTCATCACTCTTTTTACCTGATATCCTAGATATTTCAATCCCTTTTCTAAAATATCTTCAAAAATATAAGTTCTTAAATTTCCAATATGTGCAAAATGATAAACAGTAGGACCACAAGTATATAAACGAACCACTCCTTCTTCATGAGGAATAAATTCTTCTACTTGTTTTGTTAGAGTATTATATAGTTTCATCGTATCACCTTTTCTTTTATATTTTTTTCATTCGCAATAAAATATGCTACATGATCTATAAAAAATAATAGAATTGAATGTTTTCAAAATTTTTTTCTTTTTATCTTTTCTTCCACCAATTTAGAAGAAACCAAATACTGTTCTGCTAAAATAACAGAATCCGGAGTTTTTTGATAATCATCCCAAAAAGAATGTTCTGGTAACAAAAGTTCCAGTGCATAACAATAAGCCCCTTCATCATAAATAGACTCATCATAAAGAATATGAACAAAATCTTCCTCTTTTTTTTGATATAATTGATAAAAAGAAAATAAATAAGCATTAATAAATCTTTTAGTAGAAAAAGAATGATGATCAGAGATCAAGATTTGCTTCTGAATCCTATCTTTATCAGCAAAAATAATTCCCTGAATATTAGAAGGAGAAAAATTCTTGCACAAACTTACATGAAATCCAAATATCTTTACTAATTGAACAGTATCGATGCCATGATTCACCTCTACCTTTTGAAATAATTCTTCTGAACTTTCAAAATGAAAATTTGAAATAGTATTCATGTTTTCCTCCTTAATAATTAATACTAGTTTTCATTATTTCATATTCTAACATAAGCGAAAGAAAAGTCAATCTTTTTTGAAGGAAAAACGGTAATGTCCTACTACTTTTCCTTCATATCGTTTCAGGACATCTTCTTCATAAACAGGTTGTCCTCCGTGATGAATCAAATAGGGAATTCCTTTTTTATTTCTTTGATCTGAAATAATCCCAATATGATTTTGAAAAACAACAATATCTCCAGCTTGCCACTGATCAATTTTATAGATGTCTGTTGTAAAAGAGATGGCATTTCGTTTTAAAAAAATCTTTAAATTTCTAACTCTTCGATAATCGATGTTTTTATCTACCACTTCAATATTAGGATAACTTTCTCTATTTTCACGAATATCTTGATCGACCAATTCTCTTAAATCATAACCTGCTTCTAAAAATGCTTGTGCTACTACATCGGTACAAACTCCAACACCCTTTGGAGGATAACCTCCATCATAATATTCACTTTTATATTTTGGTTTTTGGCTAACAAACTTTCTAGCACCATTTAACATTTCGATATAATCATCTATTTCATCTTGATCATAGTCATTACCACTTTTCTGATAAGAAATACCAAAATCTTCATCTGTATATGTCTTTTTGGGTAGAAAATGATAATAATCTAAATAAAAAATAATCAGGAATAAAATCATAAAACCAAAGAGGATAAGGACAATAAATCGATTCTTTTTGATACTTCTTGATTTCATATTATCCTTTTTGAATTCTATTTTTGATTGCTTGAATTGCTACTTGAATTTCTTTTTCTGTTTCAAAATTTGTATTGATTTCCATGCCATTTTTTTCTTGTTCTTGATTCCAAACTACTAATAAAATAGCTGCTGCTTTTACTCTTAAATAACTAGATATAATATATAAAGAAGCAGTTTCCATTTCACTACATAAAGCACCTGCTTTGATCCAAGCATTCCACTTCTCTTTTAATTCATATCCAATCGGCATCTTTTCTGGTTGATGTTGTCCATAAAAAGAATCTTTACAATGCACCACTCCTGTATGATATCGATATCCTAGTTCTTCGGCGGCATCACGCAAAGCATTTACTAAATCCAAATCTGCTACTGCTGGATATTCTACTGGAACATATTCTTTACTCGTTCCTTCTTGTCGAATCGCAGCTTGGGCAATGACTAAATCTCCTGCATTTACCTCTAATTGCATTCCTCCACTGGTTCCTACACGAATCAAATTTTTAATTCCAATTTGTGCTAATTCTTCTACACAAATAGCAGTAGATGGTCCTCCCATTCCGGTAGAGATGACTAATATATTTTCTCCCGCTATCTTTCCTAAATAACTTGTGTACTCTCTATTGGTGGTTAAAAAAGAAGCATCCTCTAGGTATTCTGCTATTTTTTTGACACGACCGGGATCCCCAGGTAAAATAGCATATCTCGCACCTTTGATATCTTCTTTCTTTAAGCCTATGTGATACATCACTTTATTTTCTTCCATATAATCCTCCATTTTCTAAGAAAATTATATCACGTATCATACTGATTAGTAAATGGATGAAGCTGCAAATCATTTATTTACTAGTATAATATTGTTACTCTTTTTAGAGTAAAATTTATGCGATTGAGTTTGGGCAGATTATATCACGAAAACAAAAAGAAAAAAATGAAATCTATCAACAATCGAGATAGACTTCACTTTTTCCTTCTAAAATACTATCAATCACAGCATCATCTACTTTTTCTTCAATAATTTGTTCTACTTTTCTAGCACCAAATTCTTTATATCTTGTTAACTCTATCATTTTTTCAATCATAGATTCTGGAATGTGTACCGAAATATTTCTTTCTTTAAATTTCTTTTTCACTTCTCCTAATTGATTTTTCAATATCAACCGGATATCCGAATCTTTTAATTTTCTAAAATAAATGACTTTTTGAATTCGATTTAATAATTCTAGGGATAATACTTCTTTTAATTTACTATCTTCTTTATTTACTTCTTCTAAAAATCCTACTGTTTCTTGGTGGAATCCAACATTAGAGGTCATGATAATAATATGATGGTGAAAATGAATGATATTTCCTTTACTATCCGCAATTTTTCCTTCCTCTAAAATTTGCAAAAATAAATTTAAAACACTAGGGTGTGCTTTTTCAATTTCATCTAAAAGGATTACAGCATGAGGATTTTTTCGAATTTCTTCTAATTTGTTTTTCCCATCATCATATCCTACATACCCAGGATTGGAACCAATGATTTTCGTAATAGAACTACTATCTCGATATTCACTCATATCAAAACGAATCAGTTTTTCTTTTCCAAATAAAAAGTTAGCATATTCTAGAGCTAGTTTGGTTTTTCCTACTCCAGTAGGACCCACAAATAAATAAGAGTATGGTTTGTTATCATCTTTATATCCTAATTTCATTCGTTTTGTTGTTTTCACTAAACTATCAATAGCCTCTTCTTGACCAATTATTTTTCTTTTTAACCCTTTTTCTAATTCCTTCATATATTTTCCATTACTACTATTGATTTCATAAACAGGGATCCCAGTTTTTTCACTAATAACAGAGGCAATATCATCTATCCGAATTGTTTGTGGATTTCTCTTTTTTCCTTGTCTTAGTTCTAAATGATTCATTTTCGACAATAATTCTTTCTCTTTCTGTTTGATTTTCATAGCACCCTCAAAATCTTGATTGATTAAAAGTGTATTCTTTTTTTCTCTCATCACAGTTAATTCTTCTTTATACGAATCTAATTTGGATAAAGATTTATGAGATACTAGTGATACTTTAGAACAGACTTCATCTAACAAATCAATTACTTTATCTGGTTGTTTTCTATCATACATATATTTATTCGATAGTCGGATCATCAGTTTTAGCTCATTATCCTTAATCTTTACTTCATGAAAATTCTCATAAATTGGTCTTAATTTTTCTAAAATCTGATATACTTCTTCTTCCTTTGGTTCTTCAATAAAAATAGTTTGAAATCTTCTCTCCATTGCTCTATCTTTTTCAATTGTTTGTTGATATTCTTCGGTAGTCGTTGCTCCAATTAAACGAATTTTTCCCCTTGCTAAAGCTGGTTTAAAAATATTTGCTGCATCAATGGCTCCTTCTGCTCCTCCCGCTCCCATAATCGTATGTACTTCATCAATAAAGAGTAAAATATCATCACTATTTTCTAATTCTTTTAACATTTTGGTAACTCTTTCTTCAAATTCACCACGATATTTTGTTCCTGCTACTAATGTTGCAATGGATAAAGAAACAATTCGCTTATTTTTTAATTTTTCTGGTACTTTATCTTGTACGATCAATCTTGCTAATTCTTCTACTAAAGCAGTTTTTCCAACACCAGCATCACCAATTAATAAAGGATTATTCTTCCCTCTCCTACAAAGAATTTCCATGATTCTTTTCATTTCTTTTTCACGGCCTACAACTGGATCTAATTCATTTAAGAAAGCTTTTTTCGTTAAATCAATTCCGAATTCTTCTACCAATAACTTCTTTTTTCCATTTTTCTTTTTCGTACTTAAGCGCATTGAAAAAAAATCTTGTAAGTTATTGACATCAATATCTAGTTTATTTAAAACCCGAATTGCTACTCCTTCTCCTTCTTCTAAAATAGAAAAAAGCAAATGTTCTACCGTTACCTCTCCACCGGGGGATTCTTTACTAACTAAAAGAGCTGTTTCTAATACTCTTTTCAATAATGGTGTATATAAAAACCAAGGATTTTCTTCTTTTCCAAGGCCTACTAATTCTATTAATTTATCTTTAAATTTAGAATACGTTATTCCAAATTCATTTAATTTTTTACTACATTCATAGTTTCCCTTTAATAAAGCAAGAAATAAATGTTCACTACCTACATAGGGATGTTTTAATTCTTGCATTTCCTTTTTAGAACAAACAAGTACTTTTTGTGCTTCTTCACTAAATTTAGAAAACATATCAATTCCTCCTTTATATTCTATGAACATTATGAGAAAAATAGAAGATTTTTATACATAATGTTATAATTGAAAAGAGAATTTACATATAGTGTAATAGGAGGATTTATATGTATAAAACATTATTAAGAGGATATATTGAAAAATTAAAAAAGGAAGATGTTATCAAATTTATTAGCAATAATAATTATGAAGTAACAGAAAAAGAAGTTGATACCATATATTTCTATATTAAAAATTACTGGGAAGACTTCTTTGATAATAAAAAAGAAATTTGGAGCATGCTAGAAAAAGATGTCAATCAAAATACTTATCAGGAAATTCAAAATCTTTTTCAAAAATATCAAAAATATATAAATTTCTAATATAATTTCTCTACAATCAACAAAAATAATTTAAAAACAAAGTTTAACAGAGATTCCTAACTAACAAGGAATTTTTTTTACTCAAAAATGTATTAAATATAATATGCTAAATAAAAAAGAATTCGCATTTTGCTAAACACAAATTCTTTTTGAATAAACACCTTTATACTTTTATTTTTACCATCAAATATTTTTTCTAACTGAAAATAAGAAGAACTAATAAAATGATTTCCTTCATTTAACCTTCTTTTTAGAAAGAACAAACAGAAGATGTTCCATTATTATTGCTTCCATAGGTACCATCATTTCCTCTTTGATTACATTCGTATGTTCGATATTCATTTTCTGTTTTGGTACAACTTCC
>CANPVK010000036.1 GCA_947581715.1 uncultured Bacilli bacterium | reverse complement strand
GTTCCAACTAGTGGAGCCTCTGCTTTTAATAATGGTACAGACTGACGTTGCATGTTAGCACCCATCAAAGCACGAGTTGCATCATCATGTTCCAAGAATGGAATACAACTTGTCGTAACAGCAACAACTTGTTGTGGAGATACATCAATGTAATCTACTTGTTCTGGTTTTACCAAAATAGTATCCCCTCTAAAACGAGCAGAAACTTGAGCATCTATCATCATATTATTTTCATCCGTAGTAACCGTAGATTGAGAAATAATCACATCATTTTCTTCATCTGCTGTTAAATAATCTACCTGATCTGTAATTTTACAGTTTTCTACTTTACGATATGGAGTCATAATAAATCCATATTCATCTACTTTAGCATAACTAGCTAAAGAAGTAATTAATCCGATATTGGCTCCTTCAGGAGATTCAATTGGACAAATTCTACCATAGTGAGATGGATTGACATCACGAACTTCCATTCCCGCTCTATCACGAGAAAGCCCACCTGGTCCTAAAGCAGATAAACGACGTTTATTGGTAAGCTCACTAATAGGGTTAATTTGGTCCATAAATTGAGATAATTGACTAGAACCAAAGAACTCTTTCATAGCAGCAGTTACTGGTCTAATATTAATTAAAGTTTTCGGAGTTACTTCTTCCATTTCTTGCGTAGTCATTCTCTCACGAATGACTCTTTCCATACGACTAACACCAATTCTAAATTGATTTTGTAGTAATTCTCCTACTTGACGAATACGACGATTTCCTAAATGGTCAATTTCATCATAGTTTCCAATTCCATTTAATAAACATAGATAATAAGAAACGGAAGCATAAACATCGGAAATCGTTAATCTTTTTACATCTAACGTTTGATCATTTCCAATTAAAGTTAATTTTTCTTTCTTATTATTTGGATTATAAATAGAGATTTCTTGAATTAATTTATAATGATCTAATTCTTCATTAATCTTTGCTTCTCTTACTCCATAACCATCTTCTAAAAGTGGTTTTAATTGATCTAATACTTCTTTAGTAATCAAAGTACCTTTTTCAATGATTACTTCTTTTCCTACTTTTACATCTTCTGCTAAAGTTTGATTTAATAAACGATCTGCTAAATTTAATTTACGATTAAATTTATAACGACCAACTTTGGCTAAATCATAACGGAATTCATCAAAAAATCTCGTAATAATTTGGTTTTTAGAAGAATCTAAAGTAGCTGGTTCTCCTGGTCTTAATTTTTCATAAATTTCAATTAATGCTTCATCGGTATTTCTAGTAGAATCTTTTAAAATGGTATTTTCAATATATTGGTTCTTTCCAAACATATCACGAATATCATCATCGCTAGACAAACCAAAAGCACGTAACAAAGTCGTCAATGTTACTTTTCTGGTACGATCAATTCTGACATATAATACATCTCTTGCATCTGTTTCATATTCAAGCCATGTACCACGAGTAGGGATAATTTGAGAAGTAATTAATTCTCTACCGTTTTTGTCAATTTCACGATTAAAATATACACTTGGAGAACGCACTAACTGACTGACAATAACACGTTCTGCACCATTAATAATGAACGTACCACTATCTGTCATAATAGGCATATCACCTAAGAATATTTCTTGTTCTTTTACTTCTCCGGTCTCATGATTGAATAATCTCACATCAACCTTGAGTGGAGCAGAATAAGTTGTTTCTCTGTCCTTACATTCTTTTATAGAAAACCTTGGCTCATCAAAATGATAATCACCAAATTCTAGAGACAAAGTTCCAGAAAAATTTTCTACGGGGAATAAATCCTCAAATACCTCTTTAATACCATTGGTAATAAATTCTTGGTATGATTTTGTTTGGATTTCTAGTAAATCCTTTAGTTCATAAGTATTTCTAATTCTAGAAAAACTTCTTCTTGTACGATGGTCACCACATTTAATTGTCTTATATGCCACTAAAATTCACCCCTATACCTAATAATCAAAGAACATATTTATATAAAAATAATACGTTGCCAATTTATATTATTAGCACAAAATCGGCAACAAGTCAACGAATTTTACACTTTATCACAAAAAAACCTTTATTTTTTTTCAAAACTTCTACATCATATTCTTTTTCTAGTTCTTTTAGTACACTTTTTGCACCTTGATCTTTATGAATTACTAAAAATAGAGTTCCCAAAGAAGTAAGATGCTTCTTTGCTCCCAATAAAATTTCATAAACAACTTTTTTCCCAGCCCGAATCGGTGGATTGGTAATAATTGTATCAAAAGTATCCGAAATATTTTGATAGCAATTACTTTCTAAAACGCTACCTTCTATTTGATTTTCGGAAATATTTCTCTCTGCTAAATGAAGAGCCCTTTTATTTACATCACACATTGTAACAGCTTGTCCTGTGATTTTAGAAGCAATAATTCCGATAGGGCCATAACCACAACCAACATCTAGAATCTTGCCCTTTACTTCTTCCCAAGGAATATTTTCCAAAAGGAGTCTCGTACCAAAATCCAAATGTTCTTTACAAAAAACTCCATTGTCTGTAAAAAAAGAAAAGTCTTTTCCTAAAACAGAAGTGGAAAATTTTCGAATTTCACTTTTTAAATCTACATTATCAAAATATTGTGCCAATTTCTTTCCTCCTAAAGAAAAGAGCTAACTATCTAAATATTAATAGTTAGCTCTCCTTTCGTATCTATATGATACACCACAAGTAACTTTTTTTCAAGAATTTTTTACAGTGTTTTAGAAAAAAAGAAACTATTTACAATAGTCTCTCTAGTTAAAATGATCTTACTTAAATTCAACAGTAGCTCCAGCTTCTTCAAGCTTAGCTTTAATTTCATTAGCTTCATCTTTAGAAACATTTTCTTTTACTGTTCCATTAGCATCTACAATGTCTTTAGATTCTTTTAATCCTAATCCAGTAATTTCACGAACTACTTTGATTACATTTACTTTTCCTGCTCCAGCATCTGTAATTACTACAGAAACAGTAGCGCTTCCTTCATCTTCGCTAGCAGCTCCCCCAGCAACTGGTGCAGCTACTGCTACGCTAGATGGATCTACTCCAAATTCCTCCTTCATTGCATCTACTAATTCTTTAATTTCTAAAAGACTCATTTCTTTTAAGCTTTCGATAAAGCTTTCTTTGGTTAATTTAGCCATTTTTCTTTTCCTCCCTTATTTTATAATATTATTAATTTTCTTCTTTTTGTTTTGCATATAAGTCTAAACAGATTGCTAAATCCTTTGGAATACCAATTAATCCTCCAGCTAACATGGTAAGTAGACCTTCTCTTGATGGAATCTTGGCAAGTTCTGCAAGTTGTTTCTTGTCAGATATTTCTCCATCTACAATCCCTACTTTTAAAACTAATGCTGGGTGAGTTTTCGCAAATTCTGTTAAAACTTTAATTGGTGCAACTGCATCATTTCCATAAGCAAAAGCACTTGGTCCTTCTAAGCTAGCATCCACATCGATTTTTAAATCATGAAAAGCTCTAGCCATTAATGTATTTTTGTATACTTTGTAATCAGCTCCAGCATCACGAAGTTTTACTCTTAATTCTTTTGATTCATTATCTGTTAAACCACGATAATCAAATAAAACAACTGTTGTAGCTTCTTCTACCTTTGCTTTTACTTCATCAATGATTTCTTGTTTTTTTGCAAGAATATTTACATTTGCCACCAGCTTCACCTCCTATCATTTTTCTTTAGGGATGCCACAAAAAAATCCTCGCAAAGCAAGGACTTTTTTCTAACTTTCATCAAGTCCTCGGCAGGATTTACTTTTCTACCTGCTGTCTATGGCACCAATAAATTACTGTTATTATATATCACAAATTACTATTTGTCAAAGGAATTTACTAAAATTTTAATTCCAGGACCCATAGTAGTTGTAATCGCAATATTTTTAATATAATCACCTTTTACACTAGAAGGTTTTACTTTTAAAATAGTAGACATAAAGCTATCTAAATTTTCTAATAATTGTTCTTCTGTAAAAGATACTTTTCCAATAATACTATGAATATTTCCAAAACTATCTGTTCTATACTCAACACGTCCAGCTTTTACATCATTAACAGCTTTTGTTACATCTGTTGTAACAGTTCCTGTTTTAGGATTTGGCATTAATCCTTTTGGTCCTAAAACTTTTCCAAGTTTACCAAGTAAAGGCATCATATCAGGAGTAGCAATCATAACATCAAAATCAAACCAATTTTCTTTTTCGATTTTTTCTAATATGTCCGTATCTCCTACAAAATCAGCACCTGCTTCTTTTGCTTTGGTTGCGTTTTCTCCTTTTGCAACAACTAAAACTTTTTTTGTTTTTCCTGTTCCATGAGGAAGTACAATAGCTCCTCTTAATTGTTGATCAGATTTTTTAGTGTCTAAGTTTAATCTTACTGCTAATTCTACAGTAGCATCAAACTTACTAGGTGAAGTAACTTTTACTAGTTTTACTGCTTCTTCTTTTGAATAAGATTTTCCTTTTTCTATTTTAGAAGCTGCTTCAACATACTTCTTTCCTCTTTGTTTCATTTTCATTTCCTCCTTATGTGGTTTTTCCAATCTTGATTGGAATTCGGATATTGTCTAGTCGGAGAGCGGATCCTCCCACATAAATATATCTTTTATTAATCTACTACTTCGATTCCCATGTTACGAGCAGTACCAGCAACAATTTTCATTGCTTCTTCTACTGTGTAAGCATTTAAATCAGGTAGTTTCGTTTCTGCAATTTCTCTTAATTGGTTGGTAGTAATTTTTCCAACGATTTCGCTAGAACCTTTACTGCTACCTTTCTTTACATTAGCAGCTTTCAAAATTAAGAATGCTGCAGGTGGAGTTTTTATTACGAAATCAAAACTTCTATCATCATAAACAGAAATTTCAACTGGTAAAATATCACCCATCTTATCTTTAGTTGCATCATTATACTTTGTACAAAAATCTTGTAAATTAATTCCTGCTGGTCCTAAAACTGTTCCAACTGGTGGAGCAGGTGTAGCTTTTCCAGCAGCAATTTGTAATTTTATTTTCTTTACAACTTCTTTTGCCACGAAAAACACCTCCTATAAATTTTGTCTTCGTGAGTGGTTCCAATAGCTATCCGCATATCGCTTTGCTTCCCACTAATCGAATCTATATGTATTTCATATAGCCACTCCATAATATCATTAATTCTTTAAAAAATCAAGTAAAAGATAAGTTTTTTAAGATTTTCCTTGGACAAAACCTTCCAAATCAAAATCATAACAGTTTACTTTGATTCCATTTATGAGAAGAAGAAGATTCCCCTCTTCTATTTGATAGGTTAATTCTTGTAAAGGAATTTGAAATAATAACTCATAATCCGGTAATACTTGCACTCCACGTCCTCTTAAAACATTTCCTCGATTGATATCGTAGAAGATTAGTAAATTTTTTTCTGTTAAAACAAAGTTCGCTTGATAATATGCTTGATTTACTTTTATATTTCTATTTGTTGCTTCTTTTACAAGTGATTCTGCTTTTTCCAAAAAGGCATAATGATACATTTTCTTTCTCCTACCCTATGATGATTTTATACGGTTTCAATTTCAGACATTCCTACTTCTACAGAAGTTTCTTGTCCAAATAAATCTACTAATAACATAATCTTTTGGCTTGCTACATCAACAGAATCGATAACGCCAAACATTCCTGAAAATGGTCCAGAAATAATTTTTACTTTACTTCCTACTTCTAATTCTTTGTTTACATCAATTCTACTCATTCCCATACTATTTAAAATGTTATCCACTTCATAAGGTTGTAGTGGAGTTGGTTTTGCTCCTTTTCCACTAGACCCAATAAATCCTGTTACTCCTGGTGTATTACGAACCACATACCATGCTTCATCACTCATGACCATTTCTACTAAGATATAACCAGGAAATAATTTTTTAATTTTTTCTTTCGTTACTCCATCTTTTTCTTCTACTACTTTTTGTTCTGGTACAATCACACGAAAGATATAATCTTTCATATCCATACTTTCAGCACGCATCTCTAATTTTTCTTTTACTTTATTCTCATGTCCTGAATAGGTATTAACAACATACCATTGTTTATCCATTCTTTACAGCCTCCTTTATGATCGCAATCACAAAATCGATACAATAGAAAAATATTGCAAAAAATAAAATAAATACAATCGTTGCGATAGAATACTTGATCATATCTTTTTTAGAAGGCCATTTTACTTTGGAAATCTCACTTTTTACACTTTTGAAATAAGCAAAAAGCCCAGATTTCTTTTTTTCTTTTTTCTGCTTGTTTTTGTTTTTCTTCTTTTCTTCCTTCTTTTTTGGCTTTTCTTCTTTCTTCTTTTCTTGTTTTTTCTTAGAGTCCTTTTTGGTTGTTTCTAATTTTTTTAATTCCTCTTCTACATTCATTACTTTTCTTGTATCTTTTACAATTTTAGCCATATTCTCACCTAACCTTTTTCTCAAAATAAAAACACCTTTTCGTGTTCAACATTAAATTAACACAGAAAGGTTTAAAAGTCAATCATTTAAAAAAAATATTTAGAATCCATACTTTCCTATCATAACTATTTTACCATAGGTTAGCATATTACCAACCTCTATAATGATTTGTTCTCGATAGATTCTTTTACTAATAACGACACACCCATCATATTCTAAGATAAATCTAGATTCCATGCCTTACCTAATAATATAATAGCCATCACCTGTAACTTCAAACAACGAAATGATATTCTGAATTTATATTATTAGAAACTATTTGAGCAAAAAATTTTCCTAAATACCAAAACAAAAAAATATGACCAAACACTACATTACCTTAACTGTCATTATACAATCACTTCTACATAAGATAAACTGCTATAATTGTTCATATTTTTTCATATAAATTTTTTGAACATGAGTCTATAAAACAAAGACTACTTTTTTCTTCCATAATATCACGTTATTATTAATATAACATAAATTCTAGTTTTACAATTATACGAAAGCATCTACATATTTTATCCATTTGTTTTTAACGGAAAACTTCCTACATATTTAACATAACTTGCTCTACCACGATTTACTACAAAACAGAATCCATCTGGTATATCTTCTTTCATTTCATCTATTTTCTGATTAACTTTTAAAGTAAATTGATCATTAATTCCATTACCTATCCAAATACCACAATCACTACTGATAGATGTTTTATACCAAGACTCTAATTCTATTTTCTTATATTGATCAATACTATCTACAATAATATAATGAATAATATCAAGCTCCTTAGATATCGTAAATATTTCACCAAATTTTTGCTTATTTTCTTCGCTTAGTTTATTTCTAAAAGTATTAATTCCGATAATAATGCAAGTCGTTTTTTTTCTTTTTTCCAATTCTCCTTTTTCATAATTATTAGCTTCATATTTTTGATTGGCATCTACAACCATATTATAAATACTAGTAAATACATCATTAAAATTATTATTATAATATTTATAATATTTTGTATATGTAGAATCAATCTCAAATTCTTCAGCATTAATCACAATTAATTCTGTAATACCTTTAGCTAAAATTTGATTAATTAAAGGATTAATCATTTTACTACAAATTCCTAAGTCCATACTACTAATCATAGTAGCATCATTCTTGATAAAATCATATTTTGATATAGTTAAATCGTTTTTTTCTATACCAATAATAAATTTTTGATCTTTTGAAAACTCTTGACTAATATCTTTATAACTAACAACCTCAGGTAACTCTGGAATTTTCTTGGCATAAACATTAGTGTTTTCTGCTAATATTTTTGATTTCTCTCTTATATAAGTAGGAATATTATCTTTTTCACATACTAAAGCAGTTTGGAATTCATATACATCATCATATTTTATAATACCTCTACCAAATATTTTAGATGGATACATTTTATGAATATTACCTAATATAGTAGTATAATCATCTTCATTATTTTGCTGTAGACAAAAGATTTGTGGAAAATTCTGTTTTAATTTAAATCGAACACCATTTGGAGTATTAACGGTAATAATAAAATATATTCCATATTTACTGCATTCTCTTGTTAATCCAACCAAAACATCATCATATTTTTCATAATTCTCTTGATAGGCCTCATAATTATTGATAATCACAACAACATTTGGTAAAGCATTCCCACTATTCTTACAATAGGATATATATTCACCATTATATGAAGAAAATAAGTTTTTTCTCTCTTCAATCATATCAGTTAACATTTTAAATAAATTAGAAATTTTATCAGAATCATCAACAGTCAAAACATTACCTATTAATGGACATTCACTAAACATTTTCAAAGACTCGCTACCAAAATCCATAATATAATAGTTTACTTCATTAGGATTATCATATAACATCGAAGAATATATTAATGTAGTAATAAAATTTTCTTTTCCTGAACCACTAGCACCATAAATAAGAGCATTACCGTTAGTTGTTAAAGGAAGAGTTAATAACTTTTGAGTTTGCATAGCAGGAATATCATATTCGCCAACAATCGGATTTAACAGATATGGTACTTTTTCATAATTATACTTTTCTTTTAATTTATCTACTTCAATAAAAGCAGGTATCTTATCTAACCACAACGGATTGCAAGAAATATTCTCTTGTTTAGCAAGATCAGCTAAATATTTTACAATATTATTCAATTCTTCACCCTTAGCATCTTGATTTTCTTTTTTTTCTTTGGTATCTATTGTTTTTATAATATAACCAATATTATTAATTATATTGATTGAGGTATCAATATTTTTAATTACTTTCTCACTTGGTATATATTTTGCACCAGCCCAAGCAGCTTGTCCTAATGTAAATACTTCATTAAAACCAACTTGAAAATAAAATCTACCTGTTTGCGTTAAATAAGCTGCATCTGGACATTTAATTACTTCTTGACTATCTCCCTTATCTTGCACACGCAAACATACTCTAAATCTTGTATTTGACCAAATCTGTGCATCTACAATACCACTAGGTTTTTGAGTAGCCAAAATTAAATGAACTCCTAAGCTGCGTCCAATACGTGCCGTTTGAATTAATTGTTCCATAAATTCTGGTTGCTGTTGCTTCAATTCAGCAAATTCATCACTAATGATAAATAAATGAGAAATTGGGGTTTTTAATAAACCATCTCTATACATTTGCTGATATTTATAAATATCCATTGTACTTTCATCAGACAATTCTCTAGCTTGATTAAATAGAGATTGTCTTCTTTTAAGTTCGGAATCAATAGATGCTAAACATCTCTTTGTTTCAACTTTATCTAAATTGGTAATAGTACCTACTAAATGAGGAAGTTTCAAATTTGTTGTCTTATTTTCAAATGCACCTGCTAACCCACCACCTTTGTAATCAATTAAGACAAATTGAACTTCATTAGGATGATAATTAATAGCCATTGATAAAATATAAGTGATAATAAATTCTGATTTACCACTACCAGTCATACCTGCTATTAAACCGTGTGGGCCATGAAATTTTTCATGTAAATCAATACTCACAATTTCACCATTTTTTCCTAGCCCAACAGCACTTTCTAAGTGTAATACTGGATTATTATTTTTCCATCTTGCTAAAGAATTGAGTTGCTCAATCTTACCAACATCATACATTTCTAAAAATCCTACTTTATTAGGGAGAATTCCTTCATTATCTGTAGAAATTTCAATAGGAATATTACTCAATTTTCTACTACATGCCATATAATCAATATCTAGCATGGGATCAAATTCAAATTTTACATTTTCACTAATAACATTACTATGTACTTCGCCACGATTATTCATTAATTCAATAAACGATTTACAACCATCTGGAAGATTAGTAACTTTTGTATCAGCAATTAAAAGATGAAATCCCATGTTATTTTTAGTATCTAAAATTTTACCTATAATATCATAATTACGAACTTTTTTAAAATCATCTGTAATAATTAAATAATGTTCTTTAATATCTTCTTTTTTTATTTGATGATTCTCGCCAATATTTTCCATTCGTTTAGTAAAAACTCTATCTAAATAATAGCATATTTCTTTATACTCTTCATTATTAGTACCAAAAAAGCGTATTTTTCTATCATTACTAAACACATGAGGCAACATTTTCATAAAACTATATTCATTTAAATGTTCATCAGTAGTTAACATTACTATCTTTAAATTATCATAGCTATGACTAGATACTAACTGAATGATTAAATCTTTGATAAATTTACTAGTAGTAGTACTTTGTCCAATAATTCCAGAAATATATTCTTGATAAATATTATAGACAATAGGTACACCTACTAATATTTTAGGTTCATTTCCTAAATTAGATAGCATTTCTTTTAAATTATCTTCAGCCATAGAAAAATGTTCTTCTGGAAAAGATATATTTATCTTCATAGGACAATTCCCATAGCCTAAGTTTACTTCTAAAAAATCATCATCTTCTACTTTCTTTTGCCAAAGAGTTGTATATTTATTTAAAATTATTTTTTCACATTCTTTAGTATCAGGATACTTATTCTTTAAAATACTAGATTGTTCTGCAATTCCTTTTTTGATTAATTCTTTCTTAGATTCAATATATATTTTATATTTTTTTTGTCTATCTTTTTCTCTTTTATTTTGTCTCTTTGCTTCAAATGCTTTACTAAATAATGGCCAAATAAATACACTAGCTAACATGGCAGCAGTTATGATCAAAGATGGCATAGCACTACTCCATGTTGCTTTACCTGCTAATACATTGTTAATGGCAGTATATCCAGTCACCATCGATGTCATTGACATTGTTAACATTGGCCCAATGGTAAGTAAAAGAGAAGAGTCTTCTTTTTCTTCTTTAGTTGGAGGTGGATCTATTTTAATTTCTAATGGCTCGATAACATACTGGAATCTTGGAGTTCTATGAAAATAGTCTTCTTCATGATACAAAGAAATATCTAGTTCATCTTTCTCTTCTTCATATTGTATATTCATATTACCATCCAAGGCTCCAACAGCTAGTAACTGAAATGAAACCTGTTGCTTTGGATTATTGATGGCTAAATAATATCTATTATTAATGATTATCATAAAGCATTTTAATCCATAAATGAAAATTGTTTCACCTATTTTAAGTTCCTTTTTGCTATCTACATATATATTATCTTTAAATATTAAATTTTCAGGATTTAAATTACTGAAATATATTTTTTCCTTTTCTCTTTGAATTATAGCAGTCTGACTAGATAAAATTTGATAATTAATAATGCAATTATCTTTTCCAATAGTGATTCCACTATCTAAATAATCATTAATATCCAAATATTGATAATTACCAGCAATATTAGAGCAATACAATACAATTTGAGATTTATCTTGATTTTTGATAATCGTATAAAAATTATCTGGTTCCAACACAGCATAAGGTTGTTGCATATTATCGTTCATATAAAATGCTTCATTATTACTAACTAATAACCATTGGTTATCTTTTGCTTCAATGGAAATCAAATTTTTTTCCAATCCATTGATATCTTTATCAGTAATCCAAAAATTACCAAATACTTTATTTGGTAATATTATATTTTTTATCTTTTTATCTTTTATAATTGAAACTCGCATAATATCATACGCCCCTTTTATGATTTATTTTTCTTTGCTAATTGTCACATAACTTTTTGGTAATTGTTGATAGTTCTCTGGAGATATAAGTTTATAATATAAACTAACCATACTATTTTCTGCAACTCCAAGAAAATCAAATATTCCTATTGCTGTATCCATAGGCATTTCGAAAAAAATACTATTATTTTTAAAAATAGATTTTAAAAATTCTACTTTTTCCTTTTCTTCTGATGTTTGCACAAGTTTTTCTTTTTCTAACAACAATTTTTTTAAATATTCAAATTCTTTATTCATAATTTCACTTTCTTTCAATTAAATTCAGCGTTTTTTTAAATTCTACAAATTCTGCATCACTATTAAAAAATATTTTACCAAGTGATTCACTAAAAATTTGATAATGCGACACACCACTATCATCTATATAACTAATTACATTAATTGGTTCAACTTTTGTCGATGTCTGATTATATAAAAATAGATTAATCATTTTAGAATTATCATCACCTAATATATTTTTAGAAATTTTTCTAAAAAATGCCCAAGCTTCATAACCATCCATATCGTTTGGAATATCATAATCAAATATTTGCTGCATTTTTTTAGAAAAGGAATCTATACCAAATAGTGAATTCAATAATTTAGAATTTCCGAATAAACTTTTTGCTTTTTCTATTTGATCAAATGCATAACCATCTGGAGTAGCATATCCTAAATAATTATCTAATGATTTTAACATTTCAGCATTAGACCGAATTATATCATTATTATTTATATCTCCATATAATTGAGAAGGTCGTTTACCAGAAAAAGAATCATTTAAAACTAAAAAACCACTAGTAGCATATCCTGCTTTTGCGGCAACTAAGTCAATAGGATGATCTACAGCATTAACCATAAGTTCAGTTGCATCTGCCAACAAAATATTTCCATTTTGCAAATTAACTTCAATCCATCTATGCGGACCAGATTTTTGTATGATTACATCAGCTTCATCAAAACCAGCTTCAATTAATAATTCTTTATAAAGCTCTGACCATCCTTTACAAACAACATTATTACCTTTTAAATTTTCAAAACTCAAAGTTTGATTAAGAATAGAATCTTTTACATCTTGATTACCAATAAAATAATCCATACTATAGTGAAGTTTTTTATTGAGTTCTTCATATAAAATTCTGGCTTTAGAGATTGAATCATCAACGCCACCTATACATTTTAAAATTTGATTTTTTAAATTTAATTCATTCCCCAACATCTCGGTAACTTGACTAATATTATAGACAGTACCATCGCTAACTTGAATCATAATATTTTGAGAATTTTTAATTTTATTGAAAAAATCATCTGGGATATCATCTAAACTATCCATTGTAATAGTAAAGAAATTGCCCTGACTCGTATAATAATTTGCTAATGCTATTTGATCATCTAAATTTCTTATTGGATTAGGATTAATATTGTTTGTTATTTTTTCATCTAATACAGATGAAAAATTACTAGAATTATCTATATCTGCTTGGTCAACGATATCCATAACTTTTTTATCTTTAAAAAATTTCTTAATATCAAATACTTCTCCTAAAAGTGAAGAACCACCTGCTACTGCCGCATTTGTAGCCAATGCAGCCCAGCCACCATTATCATCAAATAATTCACAGTATTTATCCCAAAAATGAAGTGAATTATCATTACGAAACTCCCTATAATTACCTAAGTCATCGATATACCCATCTTTATATATAGTAGTAATAAATGGTTGAACAAAACCTTCAACACCACCATCTACAGAATCCATTAATATTTTAGATAAACTATTAGATAATTTTTGAGAAAAACTTGCTCCTACAGCAGAATTTTTAGGTAAAAAAGCAGTACTTGTAGCTATTTTTGAACCTACGAAATATTGAATAGCGTCCCAAACACCATATAGTGCACCTGCACCTAATCCTTCACCTAAACTTGCTCCATCTATCCAAGCACTTTCTGTTCCCTTTCCAAATCCTGCTAAACCAGCAACCGCTGCAGTTTGTCCAGCAGTAATACCAACTGTTGCAGCGCCTCCCGCTGCTGCAGTACCACCAACCACAGCTCCACCTACACCAAATGTAAGTATCGTTAATAAAGTAGCACCAGCTACATATCCAACACCATTTCCCACTTCACGCACAGTATCGAACGCATAAGAATTATCTTTTATATATTGCCCTAGTTCTGTATTATCATAAAAAGAATCAAACCACCCATTCATATATTGATTCGATACAAAAGCTTTTGTAGTATCCCACATCGTTTCCGTATAAGATTCACCGGTAATCAAGTCAGCTGCGCCAGTAAAAAGACTCAATATACCTGTACCTAGTATAGTTGCCGTATCAAAAATTGCTTCTCCAAATTTACCAATTCCCTCAAATATAGAAATTGCACCATTTGATATAGTAGCACCTACTCTTTTTTGCACGGTTTAAAAAAGAGTAGGT
>CANPVK010000035.1 GCA_947581715.1 uncultured Bacilli bacterium | reverse complement strand
TTCCTAGATGATTTAATAATTCGATTTGTTTCTCTGTTATTTTATTTGTTCCTACTCCTTTATAAGCTTTTCTCTGACTACTTAGCCATGCTCCTAGTTTTATACCATCCTTTTTATAAGAACGTGGCACATCAATATTTCCATGCTCTTCTTGATATTCTTTTAATAGCTGATAATAATCGTCCCATCTTTCATCTCTTACTTGCCACTTGATTCCTAGATGATTTAATAATTCGATTTGCTTCTCTGTTATTTTACCTGCACCTATTCCTTTATAAGCTTTTCTCTGACTACTTAGCCATTCTCCTAGTTTTATACCATCCTTTTCATAAGAATATGGTACATCAATATTTCCATGTTCCTCTTGATACTCTTTCATTTTTTTATACTTTTGCATCCATTTATCATTGATATTCATCATGAAAAAGACTCCTTCCACTTCATAAATTGTTTCATATTATACCATAAACATTTTATTTTGGCAAAAAATAAGATAGGATGATCCTATCTTATTTTTTCACACATGATATGATTTGATATCATTATTTATTTTGGTAACTTCCGCTAATATTGTTCATTCCTGATTGAACTAAACGTCTAGTGATTTCACCACCAACACTACCATTAGCACGAGAAGTTGCATCTGGTCCTAAATTTACACCAAATTCATTAGCGATTTCATATTTCATTTTATCGATAGCTTGTTTAGCACCAGGTACTCTCATTTTCATTGAAGAGTTATTTGAATTGTTGTTCATGTGTTTCACCTCCTATACATTTATAGAATGTGAAAATTCAGGTAAAACATACATGAATTACTATGGTAATTTTTTCCTACAATAGGCTTTGAAATTCATTATTTTCCTGTTCTCGAATCGTTATTGTTTTAGTATTTTCAACGGTCTTTAAAACAAGATTTTCAACATCCAATTTTTCTTCATTCCAAATACATTCTTTTTCGGTTGGATGAATCACAGGATGTTTTGGAACAAAAATAGTACAACAGTCTTCATAAGGTAAAATACTTGTTTCATAAGTATCTATTTTTTTGGCAATTTCAATAATTTCTAGTTTATCAAAACAAGCAACTGGTCGAATAACAGGCATATTGATCACACTATTAATAACAGACATACTAGCTAATGTTTGACTTGCCACTTGTCCAATACTTTCTCCATTAATAATTGCCAAAGCTTTATTTCTTTTTGCTAATTTTTCTGTAATACGATACATCATTCTACGCATAATAGTAATACCATATTCTGGATTACATTTTTTATAAATTTCTTCTTGAATTTCTGTGAAAGGAACAATATGTAATTTCATAGAATCAGTATATTTTGTTAATTTTTTAGTTAACGTAATTACTTTGTTTCTCGCTTCAAGACTAGTATGCGGAATGGCTTCAAAATAAACTGCTTCTAATTGAATCCCTCTTTTTAATGCCAAGTAACCACTAACAGGAGAATCAATTCCTCCACTTAACATTAACATTCCTTTTGCTTGTACTCCTACAGGATATCCACCAAGTCCCATTACTTTATCGGTATATAAATAAGCTACTTGATCTAAAATTTCTATCATTAATGTAGTATCCGGATCATGTACATCTACCGTTAAATGAGAATTATTTTTTAAAATCAGACCACCAATTTGTCTACTAAAATCTAAACTGGGAATAGGGAAATTTTTATTCACTCTTTTGGTTTCTACTTTAAAAGTACCAGTCTTTTCTTTCATTATCTCTAATGCTTGTTTTTGAATTGTTTCTATTTCATTACTAATTTGATAAGCGACTTGATAACAATGAATTCCAAAAATTTCATTTAATTTTTTTAAAATCTTATCTAAATCTTCTTCTGGAAAAGAAAGATACATTCTGGATAAATCACGGCTAATTTTTACCCGATCATCTTTTAGTTTCTTTTGCATGTTTTGATATAGAGTATTGACAAAAAATTTTCGATTTCCTTTTTTGGTCGTTAATTCTCCATATTTAATTAATACTACTCTTTCCATAGTTTTCCCTACTTTCTAAAATTTATGTTTTTTCCACAAAGTTTGTGGATATTTTTTAAAATTTTAATTTTTCCAAACAAATTTTAAAATTTTCCACAAAACTGTTAATTTCCTCTTTCGTTGTGATTTCACTAATACTAATACGAAGTGAATGACCGCTAATACTATCATCTTTCTTTAAAGCCATCAAGGTCAAAGAATTACTAGAATCTCTACTACAGGCAGTTTTCGTAGAAATATAAATTTCTTTTTCTTCTAAAGCATGTAACATGGTTTCTGGTTTAATTCCTAAAACACTAATATTCACAATATGAGGAATACAATTTTCGTTACTATTGATTACTACACCATCTATTTTTTGCATTTCTGCTTTCAGTATATCACTAAATTCTTTTACTCTTTGATACTTTTGATCTAAATCGGTAAGTGCTAAACGAAGAGCTTTTGCAGTAGCCACCATTAAAGGAAGAGCGGGAGTTCCACTTCGATAATTCGTTTGACTTTTCCCACCATGAATCATGGGTTCTAATTCGATCTGACTTTTTTTGATTAAGCATCCACAACCTTTTACTCCAAAAAACTTATGACTACTAAAACTATACAAATCAACATTCTCTAAAGAAACAGGAATCTTTCCTACTGCCTGCGTACCATCTACATGAAAGATGGTGGTGGGATATTTTTTTAAAATATTACCAATTTCTGAAATATTTTGACAGAAACCAACTTCACTATTTACATGATGAATACTGACTAAAATGGTATCTTTGGAAAGTAGTCTTTGAAAATCTTCTAAATCTACTAGTCCATTTTCTAAAACATTCACATAATCAATTTGGTAGCCTTTTTTTTCTAAGTAAGACACACATTCTAAAATACTAGAATGTTCTAATTTCGTGGTAATAATGTGCCTTCCACGATTTGGATATTTCTCGATGACTCCTACTAAAGCTAAATTATTTGCTTCACTAGCACTACTTGTAAAAATAACTTCATTTTCTTGTACTTTTAATAATTCTGCAATTTGTTTGGTGGCAGCATCCATTAGTTTTTTAGATTCTACCCCTAATCGATGTAGTGAATTCGGATTACCGATATAAGATAAACTTACTTTTTCATACGTTTCTAATACTTCTTTTTTCACTGGAGTTGTTGCACTGTAATCTAAATAAATCATGATTTCACTTCCTCTTTTTTAAAGCACATTTATTATACTATTATTTTTGAAAAAAAAGAAAGAATTTTTATTTCTTTTTCTTTCTTTCAATTTTTCTTAAAACGTTCCTTTTAGAAATCATGGTGGAAGCAAACTTTCATTTCATTTTAATCTTCTTTATATACTTCTAATAATTTTGCATAAAAATCCGGTTCTATTAATTCAATAGAGGCAGTAGATACTTCTAAAGCATCTTGATAGTTTCCTTTATGAAATAACATTTCAGCATTCTCTAAACCTTTATCAATTTCCTTTACTTCACTTCTAAAACGATTTCCATAAACAATCGCCATTTCTGCCATTTTTGCTGTTTTTATCATCTCTGTTGTCGTATGATTTAATTTCAAAACCAAATCTCTTGCTGTATCCACTCTTGTATTTAATACTTTAATCATAATTGGTTTTTTCTCTAATTCTTTCACAATCTCATTAATCGCATCATTTGCTTCTGCTAGTTCTACAAAATAATTATTGACAATAATCGGAATTTTATAACTTCTGATTTTCAATTTACACTGTTTTAATAAATCTTTAATTTCTTCTAACTGTTCTCTTGCTCTTTCTTCATCTTCATACATACTACCTAAAGATTTTAAATTATTATCCAGGTCATTTTCTAACTCTTTTAATAAATTCATTAACATTTCTAATTGGTTTGATAAATAAGAGTATGGTTTTTCCATTTTATTTAAATGTGTTACTAATTCTTTATAATTGTCTGTTATATTTTCTAATTTTTCTTTGATTCCTTCTAATCCTTGTAAGTCATCTTCTGATAAATCATACATATTTTTAATATCATCTAATTGTTTATAGATATCATTCACAATACGAGTAGTCTTTTTTAATTTCTTTTCAAACTTTGTTTCTAATTCTTCATAATTTTTACGAGCTATTTTTTCTTGTTCAAAATCATTTAAAATATTATCCAGATAGTCTAACATTGTTTTTAATTCAAACATACAATCTTCTAAATTTAAAACACGAACACGATCTAAAACATTATTTACATTTTTCTTACATTCATCCATATTGTAAATTACATTTAAATATTCTAGATTGTAACCTTTATCTGACATTTCTTGATGAATAGAAAGAATTTCTTCTACTCGTTTTGGAATTAATTTAGTTGCAAATAGTACTAAATCTGGTATTTCTGTAATAATGACTCCCATATGCTCGATCATTGTATCTAAAGCTTTGACAATATGAGCTACTTCATCGTACTCATTTTTTTCCATAATTCTTTCAAAATCTAAGAACCTTTTTTCAATATTTTCAAATTGTAGTTCAATCGCATCCTGAATATCTCCATATTCAGCTTTATGATCTGTAAATTCTTTCATTAATCTACGATATTTTGCCTTTAATTTTGTTACAATACTGCGATATTTTTCTTCACTTACTGTGATTTCTTGAATTTCTTTTAATAATTCGTTAGCACTTTCTCTTACTTTATAAATTTCCATTTCTGCCTTTGCTAACTTTTGGTTAATATTTTTATAATTTTTTTGATTTGTAGCAATATCCAAATCATTAATCATATCATTAATTACATTTACTTTTTCTTCTTTAATGACTTCAAATCTTCTTTGCCAATTTTTATATTTTTCTTCCATTTTATCATTTTTTACAATGGATTCTACTCTTGATAATTCAGATAATACAGGAGTACTAGCAATTAGATTTTTTTCTTTTTCTAGAGAGTCAACTTCTTGTCTAATCGTATTGTATTTATGTTTTTGAATCAATACTAAAACAACAGTAACTAGGATTACTGCAATGATAAAAAAAGTACCAATTAACAAGTAAGCACCATTATTCATCCAACCACTCCGTATCTTTATAATTCTATTTTATCATAGAAAGCTATTTTTTCATCCTTTTTTTAAGAAATCTTTCTTTCCTTCCTGCTGGTTATTAATTTTTTTAATTTATTGTTGACAGATAACTACATTTTTTATATAATTTAAACTGCATATTCATGAACAGTGCTATAAAATTTTATTAATGTGTTTACGAAATGGGTAGTAACTTCACTGTTAGCGAAACTCTGAAATGTAAACTCCCTAATAAATGGTTTTATAGGGTTCGATGTTTATGACAAAATATCGAAGGAGGACATTATGTCAAGATACACAGGTTCTAGTTATAAACAAGCACGTAGAGTTGGATTTTCTATTTCTGAAACAGGAAAAGAATTAACACGTCGTCCTTATGGTCCAGGACAACATGGACAAGATCGTAAGGGAAAATTATCTAACTATGGTGAACAATTAAAAGAAAAACAAAAAGTTAGATTCATGTATGGAGTGAACGAAAGACAATTTAAGAAAACTTTCCATGAAGCATCTAAAATGAAAGGAATTACTGGTGATAATTTCTTAAGATTGCTAGAATCAAGATTGGATAACGTTGTTTATCGTTTAGGTCTTGCTACTACTCGTCGTGGAGCTCGTCAATTAGTAAACCATGGACATATTACTGTAAACGGAAAGAAAGTAGATATTCCATCATACCGTGTTAAAGTTGGGGATGTTGTTGCGGTAAAAGAAAATGCAAAAGATCATCCAGCAATCAAAGCTAGTTTAGAAAAAGTAACAAAACGTGTAGAATTTGTAACATTTGATGAAAAGAAATTAGAAGGTAAACTTGTTAGATTACCTGAAAGAAGCGAATTGAATGCTGATATTAATGAATCATTAATCGTTGAATTCTATAACAGATAATACTGAAAAAACTTCACAAAACGTGAAGTTTTTTCTTGGAAGAAAAAAGATTTTTTTTCGGCATATACTGAAATAGTATAGGGCGTGATGATTTGGAAAACCAAGAAACACAAGAACAGCAACTTTTTATTATTGATGGTCAATTGATAGGATGTATTTTATATATTCTTTCTTTGGGAATTTCTATTGTTTTAATTATTAACCAAAGAAAAAGAGCCAATGGTAAAGAAGGATTTCTTACTCCCAAAGAATCCCAGGTTTTAGCTCTTTTTAATAAAATTTTTATTTTACTTTTACTATTTTTATTTTTATATCTCGATTATGAGGCAAAAGATTTAGCAGAAAATACGGGTCAAGATACTTCTGCTTTAGAGTTACAAATTCTGGCATCCATTATTTCACTGATTCCAATATTCATTGGATTATATGTTGTCATCACAGATTTTTCTAATACCAATCTACAAACAGCTGAAATTGAAAATCCCTTTGCATAAAGAAAAGAGCTTTTTCGCTCTTTTATCTTATCATTAACGTCCTAAACTTCATATCTAATTTAATCATTTTTCCAAAATAATCTTTTCCATTATTTTTAGAAGTGCTAATATTCCCGTTTTTGCTATTACTGTATCCAGCAATATATATACTTACTCCATCAGTATAAATTTCTGTTAAATTATCATCATGGCTTCCTCCAAGAGCATCTTTTTTCTCTATATTTCCTTCTAAATCATAACGTATTATGATTCCGGTCATATACTCTTTTTTGGTATCTGTTTTTAATCCTGCATCTTCTGAGGTTGTATGACCTACCGCATATAGCTTATCTCTATAGTAAAAAATATCATTATAGCGTTCAAAATTACTTCCACCAAATGTTTTTTCAAAAATAATATTTCCTTCTAAATCATATTTGATTAAAACGGCATCTGTATTATTTGTATCACGATTATCATCATCCGTAATTCCTTCTGGTAAAATTTTCTTAGAACCAACTACGTATAACCCATTATTCTGATATACAATATCAGATAATCCTAACCCATCTGTATAACTATAATTTTTATGCCACTGGTAAATTCCGTTTGCATCATATTTCACAATATTACCACTATCGGAAGCATCTTTTCCTACTACATAAAAATTTCCGTCTACTTCTACAATTCCGTTAAAATTACCTGATTTGGTTCCTCCATGGTTATTGTGCCAAATTTCATTTCCTTCTTGATCGTATTTGACAATAATTCCTCCACCCGTTGTATGATTTCCTAATTCCATATTTGCATAAATGCTTTGTCCTATTGCGATAAAGTTTCCATCTTGTGTTTGAATGACTTTATTAAATCTAGTATTAGTCAATACACTATAAAATTTTTCCCAAAGAATTTCCCCATCTTTACTATATTTGATGATAAAGGCTTCTCTTCCTTCATCTTCTTGTTCTTTTTCACTAAATTCTCCACTGCCCACTACAATATAACCATCCGAAATAGTGATAATAGAGCTAAAAGTGGTATTTATGCCTTTTTCATACATTTTTTCAAAGATAATTTTGCCATCTTTATCATACTTTATTAATTTACCCTTCTCTAACCCCTTGGTATAGTCATTTTCTTTACTATATTTAAAATTACTACTTCCAACCGCTACAATATCTTGATTGTCCAGTACCAAGGAATTCAAACTATCATAGTAAACTGATTGAGATTCTCTCTGCGCTATTAATATCAGAAGATAAATTCCTTCTATTAAAATGATTGTTGCACAAATGCCTATCATAATCTTCAACCATTTATTGGTTTTGATCAACAAAACTAGTTCAGAGGAATTTTTTTTCTGTTCTTTTTTGTTTTTTGATTTTTTAGATTTTTGTTTTTTTAAAAATTGAAAGTGCTGTTTTTTTTCTTTTATTTTTTTCTTTTTTGTTTTTTCGTTTTCTTTCTTTTCTTTTTTCCTTTTTTCAGCTTTTTTTCTCTTGAAAAAAGGAAATAACGCTTTCTTTTCTTTTGATTTACCATCTTTTTTTGTTTCTGCATCTGCTTTTTTAGTTGAAGCTTTTTCTTTTTCAACTTTTAAATTCGTAACAGTACTAAACTTTGGTACTTTTTTTTCCGTTTTTTTGGTAGTTCCTTTTTTCTTTACATTGGTCGATTTTTTCTTAGAAACTTCTTTTTTTTCTATTACCTTAGAAAGTTCTTTTTTTCCAACCTTCTTCGTAGGAATAGATTTTGCATTACTCTTTTTTTCTTTTGTTTGGTTGGTAGAATTCTTCTTTGAATCCTCTTTTTTCGATTTTTCAATCATTTTTTGATTTTCTTGGATTTTTGTCTTTTTTTCCTTTACCGGATTCGTAACAGTTTTCTTTTTAGTCTTTGTCTCTTTTTTGGTTGCCATGATACTCCCCCCTATTCTATATTTGATAGATTCCAAGGTAGTATTTCTTTTTTCCTCTTCTTACGATAACATATTTTTCTTCTATTGCTTTCGTCTTGGTAATTGTCATTTCTAAATCTGTTACCTTTTCTCCATTTAGTGTAATACTACCACTATTTAAGAATTCTCTTCCTTCTCTCTTACTAGTTACTATACCATGATTTACTAAAAAATCAAGTATATTTTCATCCTCTGTTATTTCAAAAGTTGGAACACCATGGAAAACTTCTTCAATCTCTTTTCCTGTTAATTCTGATACCTCCCCATTAAATAGTGTTTCACTTAAATGTAAGGCCTTTTCATACTCTTCTTTTCCATGAATATCGGTTATCATTTCTCTTGCAAGTGTTTGTTGTGCTAATCTTTTTTCTGGTAGTTCAAAATGTTCTTTTTCGATTTTTTCTATTTCTTCTTTTGATAAGAAAGTAAATACTTTTAAATAGTGAATAACCATTTCATCATCTGTATTAATTAAATATTGGTATAGCTGATAAGCAGAAGTTTTATCTAAATCTAACCATAAAGCATTTCCTTCACTTTTTCCAAATTTATTTCCATATTTATCTAAAATTAATGGCATCGTAAAACCATAAGCATCCGCTCCACATTTTTTCTTAATTAAATCAATTCCCGTCGTAATATTTCCCCATTGATCAGAACCTTGTACTTGCATGATACAATGATTGTGTTCATATAAGTATAAAAAATCATATCCTTGCATTAACGTATAAGAAAATTCAGCATAAGTAATTCCTGTTTCTAATCTTCTACGGATAATATCTTTATCTAACATATAATTAATATTGATATACTTTCCAATATCACGAAGAAATTCTAGGTAGTTATAATCTTTCATCCAATCATAATTATTGACTACGGTTGCTTTTCCTTCAAATAATTTGGTAATCTGTTTTTTAATTCCTTCTAAGTTTTTTTCTAATACTTCTTTCTGGATCATTTCTCTTTCACTCGTTGGTCTAGGGTCCCCAATTAATCCTGTAGCTCCCCCTACTAATAGAATCGGATGATGTCCAGCAAGAGCTAATCGTTTCGCTGTAACCAAAGAAGAATAATGACCTAAATGTAGGCTATCAGCGGTTGGATCGGTTCCCCAATAAAAAGTGATCTTTTCTTCATTTAGTTTCTTTTTCAAATCTTCTCCAGCAACATCTTTGATCAGACCTCTCCACATTAAATCTTCATATAAATTCATGATATCCCTCCATTAAAAAACCACGAAAACATCATTAAGGACGAATCTTTCCGTGGTACCACCTTATTTTATAAGTTTTTGCTTATACACTTTATCACTATAACGCGTTACCGATTTAACTCAGAATCTGTATTTCATCCATATGATTCTACTTACTTGCACCAACCGTAAGTTCTCTATTCAGAATTGATATTTCTTACTAAAATTCCTCTTCATTAAATATTACACTAATATATTAACATAAATTCCTTCAAAATCCAATTATTTTCTATCGATAAATCGTATTTTGATCAAATATTTCTACAATTTTCATTGCTTTCTGATTGATTTCTCTTATTTTATTAATTTTTGTTTTTTGAAACCATTTTTGATTTGATAACTGTTTCTGTAATTCTATCGATTGTTTTAGATATTTTGATAATTCTAATAAGGAATCTTCCTTTCCTACTATTGAATCAAAAAAATGATGAATATCTTCGATTTGACCATTCCATCTTAGATTCTCTAACGTAGAAAAAAAGGTTTTATTTTCCATTAATTTTTTACATACCAATGATTCTAATAAATAACTATTGGAATGATAATTACGATCGATTGCATGATGAATTGTATAAAGAGTATTTTCTACTACTGGATTTGTGATGGTATATTGAGACATATTTTGGATGATATCAATGATTTTTTCTGTTTGCTTGGTATTGATTACTTCTTCTAAGATTACTTCTTCTCCTTTTTTTATAAAAGATAAGTTTTTCTTTTCAAAATAATTATACACAATTCCTGTTCTTACTAAAATTTGGTCTCTTTCTAATATTTCATTTTGCATAGAGTTTACCGCATGATTCATTTCATGCACTAAATTATCTAATAATTGCATTAGTCCGATATCTTTATAATTCTTTAAAACAATTCCTTTCTGCGTAATTATTTTTTCCCCTTGCCATTTTGGAATACTAATGTAATAAGCCTGATAAACTTCATTTTGTTCATCTTGTATTAAGATAGGAACTTCTTTAAAACAAGTTTCTAATAATTGCCTATGGTTCATGCCATATTTTAAAAGTAAAGCTGGAATCATAACATAAAGAAGATGCGTAATATTATCTGGATAATGATATTGTTTTGCTAGCTGATTACTAAATATTACTTCTTGTTCTATTAACTGATTCATTTGTTCATTACTATATGGCATTCTATCCACTCCTTATTCATATCATTCATCTTTTTTTAAAGAAGCAGGAATAATCACTCCATCTCCATATTTTTCGGATATATGATCCATTACTTCTTGAATTTTATCATTATGAAAATCTTTTTCTTGATCAAATAAAGAAATTTGTTTTCTATTATCATTCGTAAAATCAGATAATCGAATTCCAATTAATCTTAATGGCTCTCCTTTCCATCCTTTTTTTAGAATTTCGATAGATTTTTGATAGATTTCAGAGGTTATATTAGTAGGATTGGTTAATTTAATTTGATGGGAGTAACTAATAAAATCTCCTGTTTTAAAAATTAAAGCGATGGTTTGTGCATAAAGTTTTTCTTTTCTAGCTTGTCTTCCTACTCTATCGGATTGTTTTAATAAAATTTTTTTTAAGATGGGAATGGAATCTTCATCTTTTGGTAAAGTTTCTGTTACACTAATACTCTTACTTTTTGTATTTCTAGGTTCTACTTTACTAAAATCAATACCATTTGCATATTCATGCATTAAATCTCCTTGACTTTTAAATCTTCTTCTTAATAAATTGATATCTGCATGTGCTAAATCACCAATAATTTGAATTCCCATTTCCATTAATGTTTTACTCGAAGATTTTCCAACCATAAATAATTCTGTTACTGGTAGGGGCCACATCTTTTTTTCTATTTCATAAGAAAATAGAGTATGCACTTTATTAGGTTTTTCAAAATCACTAGCCATCTTTGCACATAGTTTGTTATTAGCGATACCAATATTTACTGTATATCCAAAGTTATGATAAATTTCATCTTTCATTTGGTGGGCTAATCCAATCACATCTGGATATAATAACTCCATGCCAGTCATATCTAAAAAACATTCATCAATCGAAAATCTTTCTACCTTATCGGTAAATTGGCAAAAATATTCATAAAGTTGATTCGAGTTGCGATGATATAACTCGTAATCTCCTTTGAAAATTTTTAACCCTGGACACTTTCTTCTGGCCATATAAAGTGGTTCTGCCGTTACTACACCCATTTTCTTCGCAATAGGACTTTTCGCAGTCACAATACCACGTCTTTGCTCTTCATCTCCACCAATGACAGAGGGGATTGTTCTAATATCAATAGGATAACCTTTCTTTAATAAATCTACTGCAGTCCATGATAAAAAAGCATTATTCACATCAATATGAAATATGATTCTTTCTTTCATAAAACCACCTTGATATTATTATAAAACATACTATGAAAAGAGACAATCGAACATCTTTATTTTTTGGTATAAACAATCATCGCAGAAAAACAATAGATTTGTTCCTCACTAAAGATACTAGAAGAGACTTGATATTTGATATCAATTACTTCTAAATCATCATCTAAAAAGTCATTTACTGCTTGTTCTAAATCTCTTTCATCTTCAAAATCAAATAATTTTACTTTCATAGTATCACCAATTTTATTCTAAAAGAAAAAAGATAAGAAAAAAGTCGTTTTACTAAAATCCTTTCTATTTTTCTATTCTTGGAATCGCATGTCTATTCTGAATTGTCTAGTTTTTCAAAAGTCTTTGCACCTGTCTAAAACTGTAAAGTTTTTAATTTTTTGAAAGAAATTTTATGATTTTTTAAGTCATCCTCTATTTTTTCCAAATAATACTATAAGAGGATAAATAATGATAAGGGGGTGAAAAAATGTATTTATCTTCTAAAAACGAAAGGAGTTATATGACAGAATTAAAAGAAAAAGTAAGATTTATTAAACTCTGTAGTGATACTACCTTTAAATACCTTTATAAGAATCCTAAGTTGAAACCTTGGTTTGATGAAATTATCTTAGAAAAGTGTGGCCTTGATTTATCTGGTTTTGAACTGGTAGATAATGAAACAAATACCGGAAATCAAATCAAAGATTATCGGATGGATTTAGTCTTAAAGAAAGAGGATACGATTGTTATTATAGAAATGAATGATTCTTATTATCAACATTTAAGAATTAAAAATTATAGTTACTTATATCGTATCGCTGGTAACAGGTTTGAAACTGGAGAAAACTATCATCCAATGGAAACCAAACTCATTCTATTTAATAACTATTCTTATCAGAAAAATTCAAAAGTAAAAGAAGTTCATTATCTATTGATGGAACCTCATCTACAAGATGTCATAGAAGATATTGAAAGTTTTGAAATTTATTTACCAGAATTCAAAGATTTGTGTTATGATAATAATGAAATTGATATCAGACTTTCTTTATTTCAAAAAGAAAGTTATGAAGAGATGAGAAAAGCTACGAAGAATTCCAGAGATTTAGAAATTATCGAAGAATTGGAGAGATTAGCGATGGATGAAGAGTTTATTTATGCTTATGATCATGAAGCAGTAAGGAAAAAAGAAGAAAATTCTATACGAAAAGATTCTTATGAAGAAGGTATTGCACAAGAAAAAATGGAAATTGCCAAATCCATGTTAAAGGGAAAAGAACCAATTGAGAAAATTTCTCAATATACTGGTTTATCACTATCAGAGATTCAAAAATTAAAAGAGAAAGAATGTTAGAAAACTAACAAACTTTCTCTTTTTTGGTTATGGTGTTAAAACAATACGGAAACCAATGGTATTGGGTACTGTACCAGTATAGCTGCTGAAGGCAAAATTACCTGCAGTCGTACCATGGTACCAATGACCACCACGACAGAACCAAGGACTAGATGATTCTACAAAGTATGAATAATCTTTATACCAACTACTTTTAGGACGTATTACTGTATCTGGATCTGTTTCATTTCCAAATGGTCCCATCTCTCCTGTTGCATCTCCTAAAATTCGATTATTATAATCTGTATTTGCTGATGATGAATAAGTGTCATAGTATTTGGAACTATAATTATTTGGAATAAATTCTGATTTGTCATTACTTCCCCCTGTTGCTGTATATCCCATCACATGCTCAAATGCTCCCCCACTCATATCATAAACTCCAGTAATATTTCCTGTGGTAGAAGCCTTATAGCCATCAGCAGTATTATACATTTTCGTATTGGTTCCATTTTCATTTAATTTTGTACCTTCTACAAGATTTTCTGGAATGCTTGTTCCTCCACTATATCCTTTTGTTGGTTCTTCTGTTGCTGCATATCCTGTAATATAGGAAGAATTATTATTCACTCTAACTTCACTGCATTGACCATTTGTACAAGTTCCATATTGAGATTGGCTTAAATAAGCCACAGCTCCCCATTCCGTATTCTTCATCATATGACTATCTAATTCATTTCTTTTATAATCATAACTTGCTTTAAATGAATTTCCTATTGTTATGTTTCTCCAACTATAGACATTCGGTTTAATGATGATTTTATCTTGCTCTGTACTATTTACTTGTGCTTCTGAGGCCTGTTTTGCTCCATCATATCCTGTTTCAAACTTTCCTACCCAAAATCCAGTACTATCAAATGCTAAAAAGGCTGGATGGGTCATATAATCTCCCTTTTGACATGCCTCTGTTCCTCCGGCTATCCCTTGACTTCCGTTCATTGGTGTTTTACACTGTTTTTCTGCACTGACATGATCATCTACTGTGTTTTCTAATCCAAATTTTATTTTGATTTTTTGGTTTCTATTTTCAAAATTTGTTAATTCTGCATAAGTCCCTAAATCCCAAATCTGATAACTATACTTCGGTATCCACACAAAATAACTTTCGATAGAGTCTTCTGGTATTACTTCATTATTTTCATATTCTTTTTCTCTAAAATCTTCATACACTAATAATTTCTCACTATTATATATCTTGATTTCATCACTAAAACTTCTTGTTATTTCTTCTTGATCTAATGCTCTATCATATATTGCTGCACTTTCTACACTTAC
>CANPVK010000034.1 GCA_947581715.1 uncultured Bacilli bacterium | reverse complement strand
TGGAACTTCCATCCACTTCTTCTTTTACCGGAGTTACTTCAAATTCCATTTCTTTGTTGTCTCTTTTTACAGTAAAAGTAATAGGTTTATCTTTATTTTCTACTTGCAAATAGATGGAAACATCATCACTTGTTTTTACTTTATGTCCATTAATTTTTAAAATATAATCTCCCACTTCTAGACCAGCTTGTTCTGCAGGATTATTGCTTACTAATTCTGAAATAATCGGTTTAGAAGATGCTGCTCCCCAGCCTAGCGCTAAAACGAATAGAAGGAAAAAGGCCAAAATAAAATTATTACCTGCTCCAAAAAACATTACTAAAAATCTTTGCCAAGCTTTTTTAGACTGTAATCTTCTATCTTTTGGAATTTTTTCTAACTCATCACTTTCTACATCTTCCCCAGCTAAAGAACAAAATCCTCCAATCGGAATCGCACGAATGGAATATTCCGTTTCTCCTTTTTTACTTTTCCAATGAAATAGTTTCGGTCCCATTCCAATCGCAAATTCATATACATAGATACCAAACATCTTTGCAAAAATGAAATGTCCAAATTCGTGTACTAACACAATAATTCCCAAAATAATAATAAAATAAATTAAATTTAGCATAGTTCCTCCTATAATAAGCTCATAAATACCACAATGGTAATGGTAGCAAAAATTAAACTATCAAATAAATCTAAAATTCCACCACAACCAGGAATCAAATGGGAAAAATCTTTTTCTCCATAATAACGTTTAATTTGTGAAAAAATTAAATCTCCAATTTGACCCATGATCGATAAACTCATTGTAATAATGAAAATATGAAGAAATTCAATATTGGCATTAATTACCGTTAAATAGTATAAAATTCCTGCAAATGTTCCCATGATTAATCCAACTATAAATCCTTCCACTGTTTTTTGTGGTGAGATATTTTCTGCTAACCTAGTTTTTCCGATTAAATTCCCCGCTACGCATGCAAAAATATCTGTAACACTGGTAATTAATACTAAATAAATAAAATGGTTCATAGAATGATTACGAATTAAAATCATTAAATTAAAACTTAATCCTATAAATAAAACAGAACCTAATAAATAAACTGCATCTTGTAAATTATATTTCTTATTGTCCCCAATTATCACTAGCGGTACTAAGAAAACAAATAATAAGAAAGATAAAATACGGTAATCTAAAACAATTATTAATTCCTTACTCTGGTAATTATTGAGTATCAAGAATCCAATCGCAAAATAAGCCAATACTTCTGTTAGAAGAGATAATTTTCTTTCTTTTAGCTTTAAATTTAATAATTCATGAAAAGCTATCATTCCAATTACTAAGATCAATCCAGCAAAATAAATATCTCCTTTTATAATAAAAGGAAGAAAAATAATTAATAATCCAAGAAGAGCTAAAATTTTCTTTTTCATGATTTTACACCTCCAAATTTTCTATCTCTTTGATAATAGTTATCAACAATCTTATCAAATTCCTTCTCCGTCAAATCAGGGAATAACGTATCTGTAAAATAAAATTCACTGTAAGACATTTGCCATAGCATAAAATTGCTGATTCGGTATTCACCACTAGTACGAATTAGCAAATCAATGGGAGGCAAATCTTGATATAAAAGTTTTGTAAATAATTCTTCATTAATGGCATCTTCTGTAATTTCCTGATTTTGAACCATTTTACATATTTTTTTGGTAGTATCAATAATTTCACTATGCCCACCATAATTTAGGCATATATTTAATGTTAAACTATGGTTATCTTTTGTCTGCTCTTGAATATAAGTCATACTATCTATGACATCTTGTCTTAAAGGTTCTTTCCTACCAGAAAAGATCACTTTTACTCCTTTTTCTTTTAATGTTTGAAATTCTTTTCGAAACATTTCTATAAAAAGGTCCATTAAATAATCTACTTCCTCTTTACTTCTTTTAAAATTTTCTGTTGAAAATGCAAATATCGATAAATATGGGATATTTTTATCTGCAATATGTAAACATAGTTTTTTTAAAGTTTTACTCCCTTCTTTATGACCTAAACTTCTGCTCAGTCCCCTTAATTTTGCCCATCTACCATTTCCATCCATAATGATGGCAACATGTTTTAATTCTTCCATATTTTTCTCCTAACATTCTAATTATAATACAGAATGCGTAATACTTCAATTATAATCAGAAATTTTACGGGTAAGCTAAAAATGGTGATAAGATGATATATTATTTTAATTATTTCTTTCTTTTTTCTATTTTAGGACATTTTGTAGAAACCCTTTTTGTTCCTCATTTTAAAAGTGGAATTTTATTTGGATGGTGGACACCAGTTTATGGATTTGGAGTAGTTGTGATTTTATGGATCGGAAAATGGATTCAATCTTACTCTTTTCAGAAAAGGAAAATTTTTCAAATTTTTTGTACTTATCTTATCTGTATGATTCTTTTATCTTTTCTGGAAATGGTAGGTGGTTATTTCATCGAATGGGTTTTCCATCAAAAATTCTGGAATTATAAAAATCATAAATTTCCCATTGGAACTTATATTTCTCTTGACATGGCTAATCTTTGGGGAATTGCTAGTATTTTTACCCTTTATGTTTGCAAACCAATCTGTGATAAAATAGTTCAAAAAATTCCCAAATGGGTTACCTTTTTCCTTACCTTTTTGTTTGTCTTAGATTTCGGAATTACCATTCTAAAAAAATAATTTTGATTCATGGGAAAGAAAAAGATTTCCTAGAAAAAACTTTGTGCATTTTCAAAACTCTATTTCTTTTTTTACCCATCCTTCCAAATACAGATTTTTCAAATAAAAAAATATAGATATTAAAAACTATCTATATTGATTTTTACTTTTTTATTTTCTTTGGTATAGCTACTTGCCTGTACTAAAGTACGAATGGCATTCGCAAGTTTTCCACCTTTTCCAATTACTTTTCCCATATCTTCACTATCTACTAGCACTTGGATTAGGATCACATTTTCTTCATCACTTTCAAATTCTTTGACACTTACATTTTCCTGATTGGATACTAGAGATTTCACCAAAAATTCTGTTAATTCAACTAAACTCATCATTACTTTCCTTGCTTTTCTTCTGTATATTTTTTCATGATGCCTGCTTTTGATAAAATATTTCTAACGGTATCTGATGGTTGTGCACCAGTTCTTAACCATTTTAAAGCAATTTCTTCATTTATTTTGGTTTCATCAGCAATTGGATTATAAGTACCAATTAATTCTAAATATTCTCCATCTCTTTTCGTTCTTGAATCACTAGCGACAATACGATAAGTTGGTCTTTTTTTTGCTCCCATTCTAGTAAGTCTTAATTTTACGGCCATAATATCCCTCCATTTCTAATACATTTCCATTATATAATAGAAATATGGATGTGTCAACTATTTTTTATTAACAGTCAAAAATTTATTGGATTGTATGAAAAAAGTATCTAATTAATCTAGATACTCTTCATTTACTTCTTGATCAATTTGTTCTTCTACTTTTTCTATCTCTTTGTCATCTACATCATCCATAATTACTTCCCAAGGGTCTTCTTCCTCATCATAAGAAATCTTTACTTTGACATCTCCAACAATTTCAATACCAAGTTCTTTTTGAATCGTATATTCGATTTTACCATCTACAATCTCTGCTCTTGTACAAGAAGGTTGTTTTAAACTACGAATAATAATATCTTCATTCGTAATATCACTATCATCTTTTCTTGGGACATTCACTTCTTCTAAATAATTTGTAGTTTCTCTTACAACTTCTGTTTTCGTATCATTTACACAAGAATACCAGATATTGACGTCATAGCTACCTTCAATATTGATTTTATTACCATTTTGATATCCCCTAAAAGTATGATTGATCACCCAACATCCTAAAATTGTTGTTGGCACACAATCAGGAGTTACTGTTTTTGTCGTAGTAAAAGTTTTCTTTCCTTTTCCAACGACTGCTTTTGTTACTATTTCACGAGTATTAGCCATCCTATCCCTCCTCTAATTTAATGTATGCTACCTAGAATAAATGTTTCCTAAAAATAGGATTGAACATAAAAAAAAGAGTTTGAACTCTTATTTTTGAAAAATTAAATTTTTTAAATTCTTTTGATATTTCTGATAAAATTTTTGTAAAATTTTAATTATATAATAAGAAATAATGGATATGATAGTGGAAATCACTAGTAGATAGATTAAATTATTCTCATAACTTTGGGTAGATGTTTTCAATAATACTTCTCGAATATACATGTGATTTAAATATAAGATCAGTCCAAATTTACTACATTTTTGCCAAAATGAATGATGAAATAAATTTCCAATATAACTCACATTACTAAAAATGATTGTTACAAAAAGCATTGAAATAAATGGTGGCAAGAACATAGAAAAAATACCATATCCTTTTTGAACGAGATACAAATAACATAAAATAAGTCCCACCTCAAGCAAAGTACAGAATCCTTTGACCAAAGAAGTAAATTTTAAGTTTTGAAAGATTTCTACTAGTTCATATGTAATTACACCAAGATTCATACTGAGAAATGCACGAATGGTTCCATTCACAAAGAAAGTAGATACTTCAAATGGATCATAAATAGGAATATGACAGTATAATATAAAACTACAAGTAATGAATACAAATAATGGTGCCATAATTAGGGAATAAGTTTTTTTATATTTTACAGCTAAAGGGTAAATTATCAAAAAGATAATTAACATAGATGCGATATACCATTCCGCACGATTGATATTTGCATAAATTTGTGGAGATGTTAAAATTCCTGAAGTTTGTAGTTGCAACAATTCAAATATGTTATTCACTAATTTTAAAGGCGGGGTATGTAAAAAGCAAAGAAAACAAAAGACACCTACAAAAAAGGCCAAACAGATATAAGGATAAATTGGTTTTATTTTTCCTAAAATAAATTTCCAAGTATCTTTTCCTAAATTATTAGTATCTTTTTTCTCTTTTATTTTTACCATCATTAAATAACTAGAAACGATAAAGAAAAAATCAACTAATAAATTTCCATAGGGAAATAGTATTTTTGCATTTTGTGTGAAATCTAAACACCAAGCATGATAAATTACAATCATGAAAATAAAAATAAATTTCCAAAAATCAATTTCATAATTTCTTTTTTTCATATACTTCATCTCATCCTTATTATAACAATTTTAAAGAAAATTTGTAAATATCATTATGCAATTTTCCTATCCTATTCTTTTTCTAAACGAAAAGTTGATTGTTTTTCTAAAAAGAACATGCTATGGTTAGGTGGAAAGGAGGAAAAATATGAACTGTGAAAAAATAGGTAAATTTATTCAAACATTGAGAAAAGAAAAAAATGTTACTCAAAAAGATTTAGCGGACTATTTAATGGTCACTGTGCAAGCCGTGTCCAAATGGGAAAGAGGATTAGGTTTTCCAGATTTTGCATTTCTACAACCGATAGCCGAGTATTTTCAAATTAGTATCAGTGAATTATTAAGTGGAGAAAGAATTCCACCAAATGAAAGATTAGAAAAGGCAGATGATTTGTTAATGAAAAATTTAGAATCTTTACAAGAAAAAAGAAAAAAAGAAGTAACTTTGATGATTAGTTTCTTCCTTTTAATGATATTTTTCTTTCTAATTTTTACTAGTAATCTTCTTTTTTCTTTCAAATTTTTACTTTTTATTTTGATTACCATAGTAATAGGCTATCTTCCTACCATCATCGAGAAGAAAGTTAAACTTTGGCATATTTTCTTATTCCTTGTTTTTATGATTAGTATGTTGGGAATAGATTTCATTTCTACTACAAAATTCAAACAGAATCCCTTTTTCTATTTTCATTTAGAAAAAGCAGATAATTTTCTTCGTTATGATTATCCTTTTTATTCCATTTATCAATGTAGTAATCAAAATATTTTAACTGGATTTGGTAGAAAGAATCCCATTCAATACTGCCAAAGTTACTATTCTCCTAATCTTGAAAAAAGTAGCAGTATGGAAGTAGAAGATGGATTGGTCTACTATCTCGCTATTCAATATAGTAACCAACAAGATTATTTAGGGAAAAACTCTTATCTTTTCAATATCATCGATTTAAAAACTTTATATGAACAAGAATTCGTGAAAGATCGTACAAAAAAATATCTTACCAACAGCAATTTAACGGCAGAAGAAATTCAAAGAAAAACATATGAAATCTTTCCTAATCAAGATGGGATTCATTTATTTGAAGCACCACAAGATTTAGAAAATGATATTACAACTCTTCAAAACTATTTGACAGAAAAACAGTTTTCAGAAGAAATTACAGAAAAAGATTTGGCAGATATTTCTTTCAAAAAAATACAGAAAGATACCATCGTAACTCTTTTTAATGAAGCTGTTACTAACGTTCCGAACGAAAAACATGGCTTTTACATCAATCAAATTCAAAATGATCATTTTCAAGTGGTTTATATGATAGAAAACAAAAAACTAACACATGTTAAAATTTTACCTAAAAACGACACCAATTTGGATCAAAATATTCTAGAAAAAATAGAAGAAACAATGATTGGTAACCAAAGTCTTGATATTCATCCAAATTTATTATTCGATGATTCCTATTCTGAACTGTTGGAATTTTTACAAACCAATCAGCCAACGATTGCTTATTATCTTTCCTAGAATTGAAAAAGCACCATTTTTGATGGTGTTTTTAATTTCCTATTTTTTGAAAATAATTGTCTAATTTCGTATCAATCATTTGATAAACTTCATTTAATTTTTGTTGTGTTTCCACAAAATCTAGATATAAAGGAATTTGATTTAAGGATTCCAATAATTTTTCGATTTCTTGTTCTTCTTGAGAAGTATCTTCTTTTTTGACTTCTTTTCGAACTACTTGCTTTTGTAGTTTTTTTACTTCTGCTATCAATTTTAAAGCTTTTTCATTTTTGGCTAATTTTGCTTTTAAAAAAACATAATCCTGGTAGTCCTGGCTATCCTTTATCAAATCCAAGATTTCTTCTAATTTTTCTAAAATGTTAGGATTCATCGATTTCTCCATCTAAGCTCCAAGTTTTTGCATCGGTTACTTTTACCGGTATGATCTTACCAGTAAGGGAAATATCTCCTTCAAAATTGATTAACTTATTGGTATCTGTATAACCATATAATCCATCTTTTCCATTGGTATTTTTTCCTTCTACTAAAACGGGAACAACTTTGCCGATTAATTTCTGATTATTTTTTAAAAAATATGCATTTACTTTTTCATTCAAACGATATAGTCGTTCTTCTTTTTCTTTTAAACTTACTCCATCTTCCAATTTGCTAGCTGGTGTATTTTCTCTTTGCGAATAAATAAAGGTAAAAGCATTATCAAATTGACATTCTTCCACTAAAGACATGGTTTCTTGAAAATCTTCTTCTGTTTCTCCAGGAAAACCTACAATAATATCTGTTGACATACTTACATTCGGAACGGTATCTTTAATTTTATGAAATAACTTTAAATAATCTTCTTTGGTATAACGTCTTCCCATTAATTTTAAAATTCGACTAGAACCAGATTGAACCGGTAAATGGACACTTGGCATAATATTATCATATTTCGCAATGACTTCAATCATACGATCTGTAAAATCCCAAGGATGACTGGTCATAAAACGAATTCTAGGAATTTTGGTTTTGGCTACATCTTCTAGCAAATCTTCCATGCGATAATGTTCTTCCAAATCTTTTCCATAAGCGTTTACATTTTGTCCTAAAAGAGTTACTTCTTGGTATCCTTCTTTTACTAATTCTTTTACTTCTTTTAAGATATCTTCTTTTCTCCTACTTCTTTGTTTTCCTCTGGTAAAGGGAACAATACAATAAGTACAGAATTTATCACAACCATAAATAATATTGACATAGGCTTTATAAGAAGTAGCACGTTTTACCGGTAATCCTTCAATTAAATTTCCTTCTTTACTATAAACTTCTATTTCCTGCTTTTTACTCTTTAAATTTTCATATAATAAGTCTGGTAAATGGTGTAAGTTATGCGTTCCAAATACAAAGTTTACAAAACGATATTGATGTAAAATTTCATCCATTACTCCTTCTTCTTGAGCCATGCATCCACAAAGACCAATGATTAAATCTTTCTTCTTCTCTTTTAAATGTTTTAATCTTCCTAACATTCCAAAAGCCTTATTATGAGCATTTTCTCGAATACTACAGGTGTTTAATAAAACTAAATCTGCTTTTTCATAATCCTCTTCTTCTTGGAATCCTAATTCTTCTAATAATGCTTTGATATTTTCTGTATCATGTTCATTCATTTGACATCCGTAAGTTTTTACATGATAAGTTTTGCCATGTCCTAAATTTTGATATTGTTTATTTTTTTGATATTCTTCACGAATTACTTGATCTTTATTTCTAGATTTTGCTTTTTGATAATTTGGTAATTGCATACTACCACTCCAATCTTTTACTATTATATCATGGTTTACATTTTTTGAATAGAAAAAGATTGACACTTTCCTGTCAATCTAAGCATTTGCTTTCTGTTCTTCGTGCTCTTGGAGAATCGTTTTAATAATTTCATCCATACGAGCAGATTTTTGACTTTTTAATACTTCTTCTTTGATGATATGAAAATTTTCTTTAATAATTTCTAATAGTTTTTCCATTCTAGGTAATAATTTTTTGGTCGCTAAACTATTAATAATAATTTCTAAGTTCGTTAATTTCGAATATTTTCCATATTTATTACTTTTAATATAAGTATCATATAAATGTTTAAAGGATACAATATCAATATTATTAAATCTAGAATCTTCTAGAATCTTTACTGTTGTATAAATATAGTCTTCATTAATCGATTTATCTAAAATAGTTTCTCCATTATTATTTTTAATATTTGGTAAGAATTTTTTATTTCTTTTTAGTTTCGCTATGATATCCACTACATTCACATAGTGAATAGATACTAAAATATGGGCAAACGTATTACCATCTTGATTTTGATGATTTACATCCCAATCTTTATTTCCCATGTGTTTTAATACCACATCATAAGCTCCATATTTGAGTAATCTTACTAAAATATTATTTCCATTTTCATCACAAGTATTAATATCTACGATTTTCTTTTTTAAGAGCATATCGACAAATTCAATATGTCCTTCTTTAATTAGTTCGAACACCAGCGACGGGTCTTCTTCTACTAATTCCATTGTCTTTTCTTCATTATAAAACATTTTTTTACACCTCTTATAATTCATACGGGACAGTTATATATATTACCAGAAAAGAAAAAATTTGTCAAATGAAATCGATAAATGTAGAAAAAAATAAAATTTCATTAAAAAAACGCATTTCTCATGCGTTTCTTTTGAAATATCGATTCATTTATTTTTAATATTGTTTTCCCCAATAAACAAGATGTTCTGCTTTCTTTCCACATACACAGCATAATCCATCCTGATTATCTTCTGCAAAAGGAATACAACGAGATGTAATTCCTGTTTCCTCTTTGATTTTTTCTTCACAAGCACGGTTTCCACACCAGTATGCCTTGATAAAACCATTTTCTTGTTCTGCCAGTTGTTTCATTTCTATTAAAGTGGTAACAGATTTCGTCATTTCCTCTCTTCTGATTTTAGCACGTAAATACATACTATTCTGAATATCTGATAATAGTTTTTCTACTTCTTCTAATACACTATTCAAATCTACTTCTATTTTTTCTAAGGTATCTCTTCTTACTAAAATACAAGTATTTTTTTCTAAATCTCTTGGTCCCAATTCGATACGAACTGGAATTCCTCTCATTTCTGCTTCTGCAAAACGATACCCTGGTGATTTTTCACTATCATCTACTGTACAAGAAATTCCCTCTAATTTGAAATTTTTAGCAAGCTCATAACTCTTTTCCAACACTTCTGTATGATTTTTTCCAATAGGAATAATCGTTACTTTAATGGGAGCAATATGAGGAGGAAGTACTAATCCATGATCATCACTATGAGTCATAATCATAGCACCAATAATACGGGTAGATAATCCCCAAGAAGTTTGATACATATATTTTTCTTGATTATCTTTATCCATAAATTTCATCTGAAAGGCTTTCGCAAAGTTATCTCCAAAATAATGACTAGTAGCAGATTGTAGAGCAATTCCATTATACATTAAAGCTTCAATCGTATACGTATTTTCTGCTCCCGCAAATTTTTCTTTTGGGGTTTTTTCTCCTTTGATAACAGGAATAGCTAAAATATTTTCACAAAAATCTGCATAAATATTTAACATTCTTAGTGTTTCTTCCTTGGCTTCTTCACTCGTTCTATGTACCGTATGTCCTTCTTGCCATAAAAATTCACGACTTCTTAAAAAGGGGCGTGTTGTCTTTTCCCAACGAACAACACTACACCATTGATTATATAATTTTGGTAAATCACGATAACTCTTGACAATATTTGCATAATGTTCACAAAATAAAGTTTCACTCGTTGGTCTAACACAAAGTCTTTCTGGTAATTCTTCATTTCCTCCATGAGTAACCCAAGCAACTTCTGGAGCAAATCCTTCTACATGATCTTTTTCTTTTTGTAGTAGAGATTCCGAAATAAACAAGGGCATTGCTACATTTTCATGACCCGTTTCTTTGAATCTTCGATCCAATTCTTTTTGAATATTTTCCCAAATAGCATAGCCATAAGGACGAATCACCATACATCCCTTAATACTAGAATAATCAATCAATTCTGCTTTCTTACAAATATCTGTATACCACTGTGCAAAATCAACATCACGTGAAGTTATTTCTTTTAATTCATTCTGATTCATATTTTCACATCCTACTTTATTATACAAGAAAAGATAACTTTTTATCAATCTATTTTTCCATTTTCGATTACGAATCTTTCACCATTTTGCATTTTATTTTTCCATGGCCACCTTGATGAAAATCATAATTTTGATAATTTGATAATTCTTTTTCTGTTATTTCTGCAATTCCATAATATTCTTTTAATACTTGTATCATTTTCTTATATTGTGAAACAGCTTCCTCTACTTGATGTTGTTCTACTAGAGAAACAGTAGAAACAATAAATTGCTGATAAAACTGTTGCAAACAATCTTGAAAATCATTTCCTGATTCCTGGCTACTTTTTCGGATCATAGAAGCTAATTGGGGTCCTACTACATCATATTCGAGCAACAAAAGTCTATATTTTTCTTCTTTTTGCATGACTTGATCTCTAAAATTTCTTAAGGTGGCTAAAGCATAACAGTCATCTGGGTATCCTAGTAATTCACAAATAATCGTTGTCAGATAACAGGTGCTAGTAGAACTCTCTCTAGCCTCTTGATGAGAGCAACTATCTCCTGGATAATAGTAACTTCGATACCAACTACAGTATCCTTTGCTATGATCCCCTTGAAAATCATAATATTTACATCCACCACACTGAGTTTCATATGCTACATAAGACATTACTATCTCTCCTTTTTCATCGTAGCATTATTATACTTCTTTTTCTATTTTATGCAAGAAAAAACTACTATTTCTAGTAGTTTATCTCGCAATTACTTCACAAACTAAATTACTAATTTCAGTTGGATTTTCGATCGGTAATCCTTCAATCAATCTAGCTTGGGCATATAAAATCTTGGTATATTTTTCCAATTCACTTGGATTTTCATGATATAAGGTTTCTAGTTTTTTACGAATTTCATGATTGGCATTAATCTCTAGAATGGCTTTTGCTTTAATCTTTTCATCTGTTGGCATTGCATTGATAACTTTTTCCATTTCTAGGGAAACATTTCCTTCGGAAGTTAAGCAAACTGGATGATTCTTCAAACGATGTGTAAGACGAATATCACTCACTTGATCTTTTAGCGTATCTTTCATGACGGTAAAAATATCTTTCAATTCTTCATTTTGTTTAGCAAGTTCTTTCTTTTCTTCTTCGGTATCTAAATTCACTTGACTATCAGCAACATTGACAAATTCTTTTTCTTGGTAACGATTTAATATTTGCGCTACAAACTCATCTACATAGTCTGTGAAATACAACACTTCGTAACCTTTTTCTTTTAATGCTTCGACTTGTGGTAATAAATCTATTTTATCTACCGTTTCTCCACAGGCATAATAGATTTTATCTTGTTTTTCTGGCATACGAGAAACATATTCTTGGAAGGTAACAAATTTTTTTTCTTTCGAAGAAGGGAATAATAATAAATCCTGTAATTCTTCTTTTTTCATTCCATAACTATTATAAATTCCAAACTTTAACTGCATTCCAAAGGCAGTAAAGAATTTTTCATATTTTTCACGATCTTCTTTTAGCATCGTAGTTAATTCTTTTTGAATTTTCTTTTCAATATTTTGGGCAATTAACTCTAAATTTTTATCTTGTTGTAACATTTCTCTGGAAATATTTAATGATAAATCACTGGTATCTACTAATCCTTTCACAAAACTATAGTAGTCTGGTAAAAGTTCCTTACATTTTTCCATGATCAGAACTCCATTGGCATAGAGTTGCAATCCTTTTTCATATTCTTTGGTATAAAAATCATATGGTGCATGAGAAGGAATATATAAAAGAGTGGTATACGTACATTTTCCTTCTACACTAGAATGAATGGTATGTAAGCTATCTTCATAATCAAAAAATTTATCATGATAAAATTGTTGATACTCTTCTTCTTGAATTTCTTTTTTCTCTTTTTTCCAAAGAGGAATCATACTATTTAAGGTTTCTTCTTCTGTATGTTCTTCATATTCTTCACTATTTTCTTTTTTATGACGATGCGTTACATTCATGGTAATTGGATAAGAGATATAATCCGAATATTTCTTCACAATCTTTCGAATAATATATTCTTCTAAGAAAGAATCATACTCTTCTCCTTCTTTTAAAGTAAGGACAATCTCGGTACCAATGGTATCTTTTTTACTTTCTTTGATTTGATAGCCATCTACTCCACTAGAAATCCAAGTATAAGCTTTTTGGCTATCATATTTACGAGAAGTAACGGAAACACTACTGGCTACCATGAAGGAAGAATAAAAACCTACTCCAAATTGTCCAATAATATCAATATTTTTCTTTTTCTCCATGGCTTCTTTAAATAAAGAAGATCCACTTTTGGCAATTGTTCCTAGATTTTCTTCTAATTCTTCTTGGTTCATTCCAATTCCATTATCGGTAATGGTTAAAGTTCTTGCTTTCTTATCAATGGCTAGCGTAATTTTAAAGTCTTTTTTCTTTAATTTAATCTCTTTATTGGTTAAAGAAAGATAATATAACTTATCGATTGCATCACTAGCATTCGAAATTAATTCTCTTAAAAATATTTCTTGATTCGTATAAATGGAATGAATCATTAAATCTAATAATTTCTTAGATTCTGCTTTAAACTGTTTTTTCAAAACAATCATCTCCTAACAGTACTTATCTTAGCTCTGTTTTTAGCAAATGTCAATAGTGAGTGCTAAAATTAATAAATCTTATCAAAAAAGTAAATCCTACGAATCCGTAAGACTTACTTTTTATCTCAATTCTATAACTATTTTTCTAATAAGGCTAATTTTTCTTTTTCTTCTGCTAATTTTTTTCGATCCATTTCCACAATATTAGCAGGTGCTTTCTTTATATAATTCTCATTTGCTAATAAATTTTCACGTCTTAAAATAGATTGTTTTAATTTCTCAATTTCTTCCTGCTTTTTCTTATGATCCTCTTGGTTTCCTTCATAATAATAAGTAATATGAATATTTTTCGATTGATAATCCATACTGAATAAATCATGCATTGGAGCTTCCACCAAGTTTTCTTTTTTTATCTTTAATTGAGAATAATAAATATCTTTTAGACAATCATCCACTTCTACCTTCACTTTCGCATTGTTTGTAATCATGTTAGACTGTTTTAAATTACGAATCGCCACAATATCTGCTAATATCTTATCCATCTTTTCTTTTTCTTGTTGATAATCCATTTTTTCTACTTGTGGATAACTACTAATCATAATAGAATCACTATCTCGAATTGGTAACATTTGATAAATTTCTTCCGTTACATAAGGCATAAATGGATGTAACATTTTGATGATAGCAGTTAATACTTTTAGTAATACACTTTTGGTAGTAAAATTCAAATTATTTTTGGATAATTCGATATACCAGTCACAAAAATCTTCCCAAATAAAACTATAAAGTTCATTTCCGACATTATGATATTCATATTTTTCCATATTACTTCTTACATTTTTAATTAATGTATTTAGTTTTTCTAAAATCCAACAATCTGCCAAGGATAAATTTTCAAAAGTCTCTTGTTCTTTTTCAAATCCTTCTAAATTCATTAATACATAACGAGAAGCATTCCAAAGTTTATTAATAAAGTTCCAAGTAGATTTTACTTTTTCACTATCATATCTTAAATCCATTCCAGGAGCAGAGTTTGTGGTTAAGAAAAATCTTAGGGAATCGGCTCCATATTCTTCAATCACATCCATGGGATCGACTCCATTTCCCAAAGACTTAGACATTTTTCTTCCTTGTTTATCACGAATTAAACCATGGATAAAACAGTCTTGGAAAGGTCTACTATTCGTAAAATGAAGTCCTTGGAATGTCATACGATTGACCCAGAATGGAATAATATCATAACCAGTTACCAAGCAGTTATTGGGATAATATCGTTCTAAATCTTTGGTAGCATCTGGCCAACCTAAAGTACTAAATGGCCATAAAGCACTACTAAACCAAGTATCTAAGACATCGTTATCTTGTACCCAACCTTCTTCCAAAGGTGCTTCCATCCCGACATAGACTTCTTCTCCTTTATACCAAGCAGGAATTCGATGTCCCCACCAAAGTTGACGA
>CANPVK010000033.1 GCA_947581715.1 uncultured Bacilli bacterium | reverse complement strand
GAAATATTTTCCCTTCTAAATTCGTTCTAAGCCTCTCTATTATATCACTATCCCTCAAAAACTACAACATAGCGAAATTCTTAAAAAATAGGAAAAAAGTTGAAAAAAATCAAAAAATTTACACTTTTATACATATTGCTTACCTTCATAAAAGAGAAAGATTATTTTCTCTTTTTTCTTTGAAATACTTTATCATTTATAGAATTTGAGATATAATGAATGATAGGTGGATGGAATGGAGATAGAATTTCACAATTTAGAAGAATTAAAACAAAGAGTAATGCCAGCTTTAAGACTTCGTAAAAGAGAATTCAAAAAGAATAATCAATCCGTAACAGAAGAAGAACTGTGGAATTATTTGAAAGATAACTATTGGAAAAAATCCCATCAATTATCTCTATCACAAATGGTAGATGATATTTTAAATCAGAAGATTGAACTTTAGATAGAGGATGATGTTATGAGTAAAAAAGAACAGTATACCATAGAAGATTTAATTGAAAAAGCAAGTGTTTACATTCCAGAAGAAGAAAACTTAGAAAAACTTAGAAAAGCTTATGAATTTGCAGAAATTGCTCATAAAGGTCAATTTCGAAAAACGGGGGAACCTTATATTATTCATCCTTTAAATGTAGCCATTATTTTAACAACTGTCTATGCAGATACTGATACTTTAATTGCTGGATTACTCCATGATACAATTGAAGATTGCAGTGTTGAAAAAGAAAAAATTGATGAATTATTTGGGCATACGGCTGGTAATTTAGTTTATGGGGTATCCAAATTAGGAAGAATTAATTTTTCTACTGAAAATGAATATCTAATTGAATATTATAAAAAAATTATTGTAGGTATGAGTGAAGATGTAAGAGTAATTATCGTCAAACTAGCAGATAGACTTCATAATATGCGAACACTCTATGCTTTGCCAGAAGAAAAACAGAAAAAAATAGCGAAAGAAACACTAGAAATTTTAGCACCGATTGCCCACCATTTAGGAATTCATAAAATTAAAAGTGAATTAGAAGATTTGTCTTTACGTTATTTAAAACCCGATGTATTTTATGATATTGCAGAAAAGTTAGATCAAACAAAATTAGAACGAGATACTACTGTAAATGACATGTTGCGATTAGTCAGTAATCTTTTAAATGAACATCATATTGCTCATGAAATCAAAGGAAGAGCAAAAAGTATTTATAGTATTTATAATAAATTAAATAAAGGAAGAAAATTTAGTGATATCTATGATTTACTTGCTTTAAGAATTTTAGTAAATACGGAACAAGAATGTTACTTAGCACTAGGAATTATCCATTCCAAATATCGACCCATTCCAAAACGTTTTAAAGATTATATTGCAATGCCAAAAGCAAATATGTATCAATCCCTACATACAACAGTATTTGGAGTAGATGGATATTTATTTGAAATACAAATTCGTACTTATCAAATGGATGAAGTAGCAGAAAATGGAATTGCTTCTCACTGGGCTTATAAAGAACATAAAGATGCCAGTCAAATGATGCAAAATACAACCGAACAGAAACTGCAATTTTTTAAATCTATTATTGAATTAAATGAAGAGAAGATGAGTAGTGAAGATTTTGTCAATAGTGTCAAAGAGGAGGTATTAAATAATAATATCTACTGTTTTACTCCAAAGGGGGATATTATTGAGCTACCAAAAGGAGCAACTCCAATCGATTTTGCTTATAAAGTACATACTAAAATAGGAGAAACCATGGTAGGAGCAATTGTTAATAATAGTATTGTTCCTTTGGATTATCAATTGCAGAATAATGATATTGTAAAAATTAACACCTCTAAGAATGCAAAAGGTCCTTCTCAAGAATGGTTAAAAATTGTGAAATCCACACAAACCAAAAATAAAATTCGTGCTTTCTTTACACGAGGGGAAAAAGAAATACATATTGATCGAGGAAAAGAAGCTTTAGAAAAAGAATTACGAAAGAGAAAAATATCCTTTTCTGATTTCTATACTCCTGAAAATGAAAAAAAATTAGCAAAAGAGTTAAAAATAGATGATTTAGAAGAAATTTATTTGGAAATTGGAAATGGAAAATATGCGGCATCTACTGTGGTAAATATTTTATTTAAAAAAGAAGAAGTAGTAGAGTCCAAACCTAAGAAAATGATTTCTAAACCAATTGATACTAATTCCGATATTATAGTTGCTGGAATTGATAAAATAAAAGTAAACTTAGCAAATTGCTGTAATCCTATTCCAGGAGATGAAGTCATAGGATATATTACCAAAGGAAATGGAATATCTGTTCATCGAAAACAGTGTCATAATCTAGAATTTTTAGATAATCGTATTGTATCGGTATCTTGGGGAAAAAATACAAATGAGAAATATGAAACAGATATTTTAATCTATTCGACTGCTAAAGAAAATAAATTGGCAGAAATTATGCAGAAATTGAGTATGCTTGATATTTCTATTGAACGTTTTCTTACTTTGCATGAGAAAGAAGAAACTGTTTATGAAGTGGATTTATATGTTAAAAATAAGGAACATTTAGAAAAAGTAATCACGGAACTAATGAAGTTATCTTATATTATGAAGATAGAAAGAGTGATGCGATGAGAGTAGTAGTGCAAAGAACCAAAGAAGCAAGTTGTGAAGTAGAAGGGAAAATAGTTGGTAGTATATCAGAAGGACTTCTTTTACTAGTTGGTTTTACAGAAGGTGATACCATAGATAACATACAAGAATTAGCTCGGAAAGTTATACATCTTCGTATCTTTGATGATGAAAATGGTATCATGAATAAAGATATTTTAGAGGATTCTAATCGAAAGATTTTATCCATTTCTCAATTTACCTTATATGCCGATACTAAAAAAGGAAATCGACCGAGCTATTTTCAAGCTTTAAATGGGAAAGAAGCAAGTATTTTATATGATCAATGGAATGCTGAGCTTCAAAAATACATTCCTGTTGAAACGGGTATTTTTGGTAGTAATATGCAAATTCATTTTACCAATGATGGACCAGTTACAATATTATTAGAGAGGTGAAAATTATGAATAATAAAATTAATTATCGTTTAGTGAATGCTTTATTGGTCATGGCAATTATTTATATCATCGTGGCAACATCCCACTATTGGAGTGGAATTATTTTCAAAATTGTTGATATTATTCTTCCATTCTTCTTTGCTTTTGTGATTGCTTATATTTTGCATCCTTTTGTTAAGAAATTAGAAGAAAAAGGAGTTAGAAGACCACTTGCTTTAGTGTTTGTGGTATTCATTGTTCTTGGATTATTGGTAGGATTACTTTCTTTAACGTTACCATCTATTTATGAACAATTAGTGTCCTTTACGAAAAATATTACCCAAGCAATTGGAGATATTTCGGGAAGATTTGATGTCAATTTAGGAGATTTTAAGGAAACCATTGTAGATGCTTTAAATCAAGCAATTAGTAATTTAGGAACATATATTTCTACTGGTACGATTGATATTTTAGGAAAAAGTGTAAACTTTTTAGCAAATGCTATGATTATCTTTATTATTGGAGTTTACCTATTAGTAGATATGGATAAGATTCGAGCATTTGTGAAAAAATATCTAAAACCGAGAAAAAGGGAATATCAATATGTAAAAACAATTGATCATGAGATGGGTGCTTATTTACATGGACTTGCTATTTATATGTTTGTACAATTGATTGAATATTCTTTCTTATTTTGGGTAGTAGGACATCCAAGTTGGTTATTACTAGGACTTCTTGCTTCTATCACTACTGTGATTCCGTATTTCGGAGGAATTTGTACGAATATTATTGCTGTTATTACCGCAAGTGTAATTTCTACCAAATTATTTATCGCAACTTTAATTATTACTTTAATTTTTCCTAATATCGATAGCTACGTTATTTCTCCTCATATTTATGGAAAAACAAATAATGTCAATCCTTTGTTTGTTATCTTTACCGCTTTAGTATGTAGTAGAATCTTTGGATTTTGGGGAATTATGATTGGATTACCAGTTTATTTAATTATTCGTACTACTTGGATTTTTTTCCATCAAGATATTAAGGATAAAATTGTTGATTTAAAAGAAGATAAGAATCGATAGTGAAGTATAAAAATTCTTTTTAAACATACACTTAAATTGACAAATGTGTATGTTTTTCTTGACAAAAAAAGTCGAAAATTGTACTCTTATAATAGAGGAGGAGTGATGTTGTGTTTTGTAGTGAATGTGGAGCAAAAAACGAAAGTGGAAGTAAATTTTGCTCGGAATGCGGAAGTCCTTTGGAGGTAACTTCAGATACAGGAAAAAAAGCATTGCCACAGGAGAAAAAAATTAGGGAACCATTATCTAAAAAGAAGAAAATGGTGTTAGGAGTTTTCTTATTACTAATAATTATTGCTGGTATTGGGTATAAAATTGGTAGTGATCTTACGAATCCTAAAGCAATCGCTAAAGAATATATTCAAGCAACGATTCATTTAAATGGCAATAAATTGTATAGTTATTTAGAAGTAGAAGGTGATAAAACTTTTGTTAGTAAAGAAATATTTACTCAATTATTAAAAGAAAATAACAAAAATGTTAGTGAGATTGAAAACTATAAAATTACAGATGTAGAATATGGAAGTGGAAATTTAACGGCAAAAGTAAGATTTACTTATACAGTAAAAAATTCTTCTGAAGAAATTGATAGTTCTGTTAATTTAATCAAACAAAAAGGTAAGAAATATTTCTTTTTTGATGATTGGAAGATTTCTGATTTATCTATGAATAGTACAATTTTGAAGGATTTTACTATTAAATCTATCAAAGGCTCTAAGATTACTTTTGCAGGAGTTCCTTTAGAGGAAAAATATCTAGATTCTAAAGCTTCTACATCTAAATTTGATGTGTATGTTTTGCCTCAAGTTTTTTCGACAGAGACTGATGTTAAAATTGTATTACCAATGGGAATGGAGATTGAAGAAAAAGTTACTCCATCAAGCTATCGTAATTCTTATACAGTTGATTTTAGTGAAGAAAATTTAACAGAAGCTAGTAAAGAGCAAATTGAACTGGCAATGAAAGACCTTTTAACAAATCTTTATTCAAATGCGATCCAAAAAACTACTTTTGATGAGATAAGAACAACTTATGAAAAAGAAGGTTTAGATTTGAAAGATTTAGAAAAAAATTATAATGATTTTGTTGATTCTATCGTTAATTATTCTACTGTCTTAACTGATATTCAATTTGATAAAATTTCTTTATCAGATATTGAATTAAACGAAAATGGATATTTAGAAGTTGAAGTAGAGACGTATTATAGTTATCAGGTACAATATACAACTTGGTCTGGAGAAATAGAGACACATCAAAGTACTGACAACGATTATATGACATTAATTTTAGGTTATCAGGATGATGCTTACTATTTGGTAGATATTCAAGATTTAACTACCTATTTTTCAAGATATTAAGAGGAGGAAAGAAAAATGGCAAAATTTTGTACGAAATGTGGGAAACCATTAGAAGATGGAAAAACATGTGATTGTGAATTCACAAAAAAAGAAGAGTCTAGTAAAGCTGGTGTGGTTCAAACAACATCTGGAGTCGATATCAATCGTTATATTAATTCTTATATTGATATTGTAAAAGGTATTTTTACAAAACCCGTTGATACTATGAAGAAATATATTGAAGGAGAACAATATATTTTAGGTATTATTGCGATTGTATTAAATTCACTGATTAGTGGCATTTTCCTTTATTGTTTATGCAGTGAAGCGATGGGTTTGATAGGAAGTTTTATGGGATATGGTTCTATTTTTAGTGGATATGCTGGTGATTTACCTGTTATGAAAATTATTTTATATGGATTATTGTTTATGGTAGTAGGATTTTTCTCTACTGCAGGAATGATCTATGTAGTAGCAAATCTTATTTTGAAGGACCCAATTGATATTAAAAAGTCTATTTCTTTAGTAGGAGTATGTTCTGTATTTACAACAGTTACCACTATCGCTTGTCTTATTTTAACTTATATTTCTATTAAATTTATGATGATTGTTTTATTAGTTGCAGGACTATTTTATCTTACTTATTTATATCAGGCAATTAGTGAATCTACAAAAGTAGACCGCAATAAATTAGCATATATTTTTGTACCTACTGTCAGTATTGCTACTTTTATTGTTGTTTATATTCTTCCAAAAATTTTATTTTAAAAATGGTAAAATAAGATTATTGAGCTTTCTAATAGAAGGCTCTTTTTTATGGACAATTATTTATTCGATTGATATAATAAATAAAAAGGAGAAATACTATGTCTATTGTGAAACAAAGTAATCGTGGTAGTGTAATTGTTATTAGTGGTCCTAGTGGTTCTGGAAAAGGGACGATTATCAATCGTGTATTAGAAAAAAATCCAAATACTTGGTTATCGATTTCAGCAACTAGTAGAGAAATGAGATCAAATGATATTAAAGATGTAACCTATCATTTTTTTACAGAAGAGGAATTTTTACAGAAAATAAAGGAAGGGTACTTTTTAGAATATAATCACTATGTTGGTGCTTATTATGGAACACCCAAAGATATTATTTTTGAGAAAATAGAAGCTGGAATTGATGTCATTTTAGAAGTAGAAATTAATGGAGCCCAAAACATTAAAAAATTAATTCCAGAAGCTATCTTTATCTTTATTATGCCACCTTCTTTAGAAATATTAGAAGAAAGGTTAAGAAAAAGGGGAACTGATAGTGAAGAAAAAATTTTAGAGCGTTTTAAAATTGCTTATCAGGAAATGAATGAGGTTACAAAGTATAACTATGTAGTTGTGAATGATGATTTAGAAGAAGCCATTGCGAAGGTAAATGCGATTTTACTAGCCGAAAAATGTAGAGTAGATCGTATAGAAGAAGTATTTTTAAACAACAAAGAAGAAGAAGTACACGAAGGATTAATGGAAAATAAAGAATTTGATAATTCCCAATAAAAGACCGTTAGAAAATAACGGTCTTTAAAATTCTAGAAGTATTGGCAAAGTTGAGTTTAGCAACTTCTTTTAATTTTTCACTGCCATAGGTAGCAACGATTTCTTCTCCCATTTTATCTACATCTTTTCCAGCTCCTTTTGGTAGGGGAAGATGTAAACTATCTGATAATTTATCAAATTCTTTTAAAAAGAGATATCTGCTAATTACACTGCTACAAGCAACTGCTAAATTTTGATCTTCTGCTTTGGTGATAAAAGTAATGCCTCTTTGTACTTCGGTGGATTCTTTGACATAATCATAATAACGATTTTCTTTCGCAAATTCATCCACAATAATGTAATCATACGGCTCTTTCGTTTCTTGTACTAATTGATATAATACTTTGTTATGCATAATGGCCTTAATTTTATTCATATTATTATCTTTGGTATGTTTTTCATTATATTCTGAGTTGGTCAAAATGATACTTTTATAAGATATTTTTTTTGCTACTTTAGGAGCAATTTCTAAAATCTTTTGGTCAGTTATTTTCTTAGAATCTCGAATACCAAGCTCTTCTAAATAAGGAATATCTTTTTTTTTGACATAAGAAGCAGTTACCACAATAGGTCCAAAATAATCTCCTGTTCCCACTTCATCAGAACCAATGGAAGAACAGAAATAATATTTTCCTTGTTTTTCTTTCTCCTTTTTTTCTTCTTTATTTTGTCCATCCATTTCTAACCACATAGTACTATCCACATCGGCACTAGTTCCTTGAAACATGATTTTTCCACTTTCATACATCGTTATTACAGTATCACCATCTTGGGCTTGAAAAACAACATAGGGAATCACTTTATCCCTTTTTTTATCGGCATAATATTTTAACATCTTTTCTTTGGTTTTATCACTAACGCGAATCACACAATTCATAAATTTCACCTTTTTTCTATGATAAAATTATTATACCGAAATTCTTTTTCTTTGACAACAATCCATAGACAAAAAAAGGAAAATGAGATATCATTACTTGGCAAGAGAGGAAAGGACATGGAAATTATAAATAAGGTGTTGATAAAAGTAACAGGTTAAGATATTGTAAATGGTACTTTTCCAAAAAGAATATGTCAAACGTGATTAATTTGTATTCTCAAAACTAATAAAATGCGATATAATGAATATAATAAGAAAGGGTGAGGGAAATGAATATAGCAGATATTATTATTTTATTAATTATTTTATTATGTGGTTCTGTCGGAGCCAAAAGGGGTGTTTTTAAACAACTTGTATCAACAATTGGATTTGTTTTAGTATTTGTTTTAGCTTTTTATTTAAAAAATCCAATTGCAGAATTTTTAAGTTTGCATCTTCCATTTTTTAAATTTGGTGGAGTTTATGCTGGAGTTACTAGTATGAATATTATTTTATATCAGTTACTTTCATTTCTTATTGCGGTCGTGATATTAGAAGCTGTTTTAAATATATTGATTCGTGTAACGGGAGTTATTGAAAAAATTTTAAAATTTACGATTATCCTAGGAATTCCTTCCAAAATTTTAGGATTTTTGGTAGGAATAGTAGAAGGGTTTGTTTTGGTATTTATTATTCTATTCTTTTTGAAACAACCTGCTTTACACTTGGATATTTTAAAAGAAAGCAAATTAACAAATCCGATTTTAAATTCTACGCCAATTTTATCTCAAATCTCAAGTAATTTTTTAGACGCTTGGAATGATATTTATGATTTAGGAAACGACTATTATGAACAAAAATTAGATACGAATCAATTAGATTTAAAATCTATTGAAGTTATGCTAGAACATCAAATTATTACTTCAGATTATGTTGTAAAATTAATCGATAATGGTAAAATTAAGATTATAGGAATTGATCAAGTTATCAATCAATACCGATAGGAGGAAAAAATGTTGGAATTAAAAAATGAGAATTTTCAAGAAGAAATTCAAAAGGGGTTAGTTCTTGTTGATTTTTATGCAGTTTGGTGTGGACCTTGTAAGATGATGCATCCTGTTATTGAAGAATTTGCTAAAGACCATTTGGAGGTAAAAATTATTAAAGTGAATGTAGATGAACATGAAGAATTAGCACAGCAGTATGGAATTATGAGTATTCCAACATTAATTCTTATGAAGAATGGTGAAATTGTTGAAAAGACAGTTGGTTTTACTACGAAAGAGAAATTAGAAAGTTGGATTTCAAAAGATAAATAAAAATGTTTATTTAAAAAGGAAAGAAATATTTTCTTTTTCTTTTTCGTCAATCAATTCTTAATATTATAATAAAAAACGGTGAAATGTATGAAAGAAATTATTGATTATTTTGTGTCCAATTCGACGGAGATATTGGTAGAATTAGGCCCTCTTGCGGGAGTATTTTTAATTATTTTAGAATCTATTTTGCCCATGCTGCCTTTATCTGTATTTATTACATTAAATATTATTAGTTTTGGTTCTATATATGGATTTTTGATATCTTGGTTATCTACGATATTAGGTTGCATGTTATCTTTTACTTTATTTCGTTATTTTTTTCAAAAAAAGTTAGATTTTTTTATTCAAAAAAAAGAAAAGAACCGTTTGAAAAATATTATGAGTGCTATTTCTAATATTAGCTTTAGCAATTTAGTGCTTTTGATTGCATTACCTTTTTCTCCAGCTTTTTTCATTAATATAGCGAGTGGATTATCCAAAATGAAAACAACAAAGTTTTTTTTAGCGATTATTATTGGAAAAATAGTAATGGTTTATTTTTGGGGATATATTGGAACTACTTTTTTAGAAAGTTTAACAAATGTTAAGATTTTATTACAAATTATTTTATTATTAGGAATTGCCTTTTTCCTTTCTAAGTTAGTAGAAAAGAAATTATATATGAAATAAAATAGAGGTGGAAGTATATGGACTATGTTATCATGATTTTATTAATTATTGCGATTATTTTAGAGGTTTTCTTTTTTAGTAGAAAGAAAGATAATAGTGATATGACAGAAAGATTGGGAAGATTTGAAGTAAATATTCTGAAAGAAATGAACGAAAATTTGAATCGTTTAAATGATAAAATGGAAGCTAGATTAAATGCAATCAATGAGAAAGTAAATGAAAGATTAGATCATAATTTTGAAAAAACAAATCAAACTTTTACTTCTGTTTTAGAACGATTAAGTAAAATTGATGAAGCACAAAAGAAGATAGAAACTTTATCTAGTGATATTGTATCGTTACAAAGTATTTTAACCGATAAAAAATCACGTGGAATTTATGGAGAAGTGAATTTAAGACACATTTTAGAAAATGTTTTTGGGGTAAATGCTAAAATCTATCAGTTACAATATACTTTACCAAATAATACAATCGCTGATTGTGTTTTATATGCACCAGAACCATTAGGAACTATTATTATTGATTCTAAATTTCCCTTAGAGAATTATCAAATGATGGTGGATAAAAAGATTTCACAACAAGATCGTTTTATATATGAAAAGCAATTTAAAATAGATGTAAAAAAACATATTGATGCCATTCATAGTAAGTATATTATTCCAGAAGTAACTGCAGATCAAGCAATTATGTTTTTACCAGCGGAGGCAATATTTGCGGAATTGAATGCTTATCATTCCGATATTATTGATTATGCTTACCGTAAAAAAGTATGGATTTGTTCTCCTACTACTTTAATTTCTACTTTAACGGTGATACAGATGATTATCAAAAATATGGAACGAGATCAGTATACTTCTATTATTCATGAAGAATTAAATAAATTAGGAATTGAATTTTCTCGTTATAAAGAGAGATGGGATAAGTTAGCTAAGAGTATTCAGACGGTTAATAAAGATGTTGAAAATGTCCATGTTACAACGGAAAAGATATCGAAAAAGTTTGATTTGATTAATCAAGTAGAAGTACAACAATTAGGAGATGAAAAAGATTGAAGCGTATCCTTAAAATAGTAAACAGTATTTTATTTGTATTTTTTATTTGTTTTATGGTTTACATGTTATTGACTCATTTAGAACACTATAATTTAACAAAAATATTAACAGTGCTTTGCATTTTTCCTTTAGTTATGGTACCATATCTTTTAGATAAGATAAAGATATATCACATGGATGAAGTTGTAATTTTTTTCTATTATATCTTTTTATTATTATCATTAGTTTTAGGAAGTATTTTAGATTATTATTGTAAAATTTGGTGGTTTGATTTATTTACTCACTTTATTTCAGGAATTTTAACAAGTATTGTTGCGTTTATTATTTTGCAAGAAAATCATTTGATCAAATCCAATAATAAGAGTTTTTGTATTTTATTTCTAATTGTTTTTACAATTGGTATTGCTGGTTGTTGGGAATATTTTGAATATATTTGTGATAAAATTTTTCATGCTGATTGTCAATATGTGAAAGAAACAGGAGTAGATGATACAATGACTGATATGTTAATTGCAACTATGGCAAGTATTTTAGTTAGTATTTATTATCTTTATTATATTCGTAAAAAAGAAAAAGGAGTTCAAAGTTAATTATGGAAAGAAAAGAGAAAAAACAATTCAAACAAAAGAAAATGTCTGAGGAGTCATTCCTTAAAGAAGAAAATATTTCTCTACATTCAAAAAAGAAATTTGCAAAAAAAGATTGGAATAAAATTTTATTAATTGTTTTATCTTGTTTATTAGGAATAGAGATTATCTTAATTCCTTGCTTGATTTATGCTGAAGTAAAAAAAATATTACCAATTATCTTCTTTTTAATTTTACCAACCATTTTTGGAATATTTGTGGTTTTATTGAGTAGTAATTGTTCTAATGATTATCAGCATAAAAAAGAAAGATTAGTTAAGAAAATATAGGGTAAAATAATAAGACTTCATTTTCATCGAATTGCTTTTCTATCAAATATGGTAAGGTTTGTATCAAAAGAAATTTTATGAAGAAGTTTGGGAGGATGTAATTTTATGAAAGCACTGAAAAATCAAAACTTAATTTTTATAATTGTAGTTCTTTTTCTTTTTCTTTTTGTTTTAGGAATTAATATTTTTATTAATAACGAGCAGAAAAGAAAAGAGCAGGCAAGTTTATTAACGGGAAAACATGATATAGAAATCGTGGTAAAAGATTATGGCGTCATAACATTAGAATTAGATGCTGATATCGCACCTATTACAGTAACAAATTTTATTCATTTAGTGAATGAAAAATTTTATGATGGTCTTACTTTTCATAGGATTATGGATGGCTTTATGATTCAAGGTGGGGATCCTAATGGTAATGGAACTGGTGGTTCTGGAAAAACAATTAAAGGGGAATTTTCTGCTAATGGAATAGAAAATAATATTTCGCACAAAAGAGGAGTTATTTCTATGGCGAGGGGTCAGGCAATGAATTCAGCATCTAGTCAATTCTTTATTGTACAAGAAGATAGTACCAATTTAGATGGTAATTATGCTGCCTTTGGACATGTAATAGAAGGAATGGATGTAGTAGATAAAATTGTTGAGGAAGTGAAAGTAGAAGAAGATGGAGAAACTGTTTTACCAGAAAATCAACCTATGATTACATCTATTCGCGAGTTAACATTACCTACTGCTCATGAAACGGAAAAAACAGATGGTCAAGAATAAAGTTGTTCATCCTTTTCCACCTTATTATGAAAAAGATTCTGAGATACTTATTTTAGGATCAATTCCATCTGTTAAATCAAGAGAAGCCAGGTTTTATTATATGCATCCTAAAAATCGTTTTTGGTTAGTTTTAAGTCAAGTATTTCAAGAAGAAATCCCAGATAGTATAGAAGAGAAAAAAGCATTTTTAAGAAAATACCATATTGCTTTATGGGATGTAATTTCTACTTGTCAAATGTCAGGAAGTAGTGATAGTAGTATTACTGCTGTGAAAGTAAATCCTATTTTTGATTTGATTTCCAAAACAAAAATTCAAAAAATTTATACAACTGGGAAAAAAGCTGATTTACTATATCAAAAATATTTAGAAACTAAAGTAGGGATCAAAGCTACTTATCTTCCTTCTACTAGTCCAGCAAATGCAAGTTTTTCTCTTGAAAAACTTGTAGAAAAATATCAAATATTAAAAGAAAAAGTTAATCTATAAAATTTATTGTTGAAAATATGAAATAGTGCTATAATAAAAGAAAAAAGATAGAGGTGTAACTATGCAAGAAATAGGAAAAGGGTTAAATAAAATTTTTAATTTATCAATCATTACTTCAGTTATTATTTTTGTGTTAGGGGTTTTTTTGTTTTTTGAACCGGATACTATTATTCGTATGATTTCCATTATATTAGGAGTTATTATTTTAATTCCAGGAATTACTTCTTTACTGGATTATAGGAAAACGAAATATCAACCTAATTTAGTTACAGGAGTTATTACTGTTATTATTGGTCTTATTTTAATTATTAATACCAAGTTTGTTGCTAGTATTTTACCATTTATTTTAGGAATTTATTTTGTTATTAATGGAATCAATCGTTTACAGTATGCTTTAGAATTAAAGAGACAAAAAATTTCACCGTATCGTTCTTCTTTCTTTTTATCTTTATTAATTATTATATGTGGTATTTTATTTATTATCAATCCTTTTGGAGGGGCTGTTACAATTACACAAGTAATTGGAATTTTTATGATTATTTATGCGATTTTAGATATTTGGAATTCCATGATTATTAAAAAAGAAATGAAGCAGACACGAGATAGAGTCATCGAAGCTATCATTGAGGAAAAGAAATGAAAGAAAGGCTAACAAATGACGAAAAAATAAAAAGGGTAAAACAAAGAAAGATATTAAAAGGATTTATTATCTTTTTTGGGCTTTTAACACTTGGTTTGGCAATTTACTCCTTGGTTACAAAATTTACTCCTATTCCAGCAATTGTTAGTTTTATTATTGAAGTCTTTCTTTCTAAATATCGAGATAAATTGGACCCTAAAGAGGGAGTTCTTGGTTCAAAAAATCAGGGATAAAACTGCTATCTACAGTACCGCCTTCTTGTATGAAGGCTTTTTTTATTCCTAAGTCGAGGGCGTAATTGATTACTTCTTCATAGTCTGAATCAGATATTTTTTGATTTAATTCTGGATATTTTTGAAAATGTTTCATAGGGGTATATTGATTCATGATGCTAATATAAATTTGATCATGGTATGTTTGATATAAATAATTTAATATTTTTTTACTATCTTCTTTTAATCCTGGAAGCATTAAATGTCTTACAATTACTCCTTTTTGCATCATCCCATCTTCCGAAAATTTTGGAGTTCCAACTTGTCTGATCATTTCTTGTAAAGCTTTTTTGGCGGTTTGAGCGTAGTAAGGTGCGTATGAATAGAAGGTGGCATATTGATCATCCCAGTATTTAAAATCTGGTAAATAAATGTCCACAATATTTTCTAACATTTTTAGAGTTTCCACTTTTTCATATCCACTTGTATTATATACTATAGGAATAGAAAGTCCTTTCTTTTTGGCTAATTTTAATCCTTCTATCATTAATGGTACAAAGTGAGTAGGAGTAACCAGATTAATATTATGTGCTCCTTGTTTTTCTAAATTTAAGCAGATGTTACAAAATTCTTGGACACTGATTTCTTTTCCAATTAATTTGGCACTGATTTCATAATTTTGGCAAAATACACATTTTAAATTGCATCCAGAAAAAAAGATTGTACCAGAACCATTTTTTCCAGAAATACACGGTTCTTCCCATGCATGTAAGCTGGCTCTAGCAATTACTATTTTATTTTTTGCATGACAAAATCCAGCTGTTTGGTTACGATTGATGAAGCAATTTCTTGGACATAGATTACATTGTTTAAAAAAATCTTTCATTTTCCATCACCAAAAATTATTATAACAAAAAAAATGCTCAAATTTTAAAGTAAACGCAACTTTTTAAGGTTAAATGCAACTTAAAGTATGATGACTAGTTAGTAACAAATAA
>CANPVK010000032.1 GCA_947581715.1 uncultured Bacilli bacterium | reverse complement strand
TCTTCTGGATCAATGACTGTTACATTTCCTATTTCTCTAGGAAGTAGAGTTCTATAATCATTTAAATAATCTCTTCCTGCTAATAATAAAGATTCTTCTAATCTTTGATAGTACTTTTTCATTCCAAATTTCATATATCGACTAATTGCTGGTATTGCAATTAATAATAAAATTCCAATTATCACAACTGTAGCTATTAATTCTATTAATGTATATCCCCTTTTTTTCATCTTTCCATCTCTCCTTAATTTACTTCCTTAGAAACTATGAAAAGATAGAAAAAAGCTTGTCAGAAAAGAGATTTTTGAGTAAAATAAAAATAGAAAAATAGAAAAAGAATTAGAAATGATTTTGGAAAACGATGGATAAAATTTCGGTAAAATAAAATTTTTTAGTTTCTAAGGAAGTAAATTAAAAACTATCATATTACGCATATCAAGATAGACTATTAGAAAGTATCCAGTGAGTGAAAAAAGATACTTTTTTTATTTGTTGAATCAATTCTATCCTTTCATTAAAAACAAAAAAGGAAGCCATTACGGTTCCTAAAAAACTTTATATTCTCTTCCATTTTATTTTTTTAAAGATTAGTAAACATGTACATCATTGCAAATAAAATTAAAACCATAACTCCGCCACCTGTTGCAAATAACATAATCATTGTTTGATTTTCCATATGACCTAATCTTTCTTTATACTTTGTTTCTCTTGCTTTATTTTGTAGATTTGATACTGTTCTAGAAAACATTAATAATCGTTCTTGTTTTCCTTCTTGACTACCTAAACCTAAACGATATAAAAGTCTCATCATTCTCATGGAATCTCTTACTGGATATTGATTTGCAAAATCCATATATGGTTGAATACTAGAATCTCCAGCATCAATTTTGGCAATCATTTCCCTTAATCCTGGTTTAAATACATCAGGAGCATCATCAATACTTTTTGCTAAAGCAACAGGAACGGTATAATGTTGAATTAAAATTTCTAATCCTTTTAAATAATAAGGTAACATCACATCAATGTCATGTAAATGTTTCTTATAGTAACTTCTTAAAGAATTATAATTTGATTTAAAAACAAGATAGCCAACTACAATAGATAATACAATATTTAAAATATTTAATTCTGTTAAGAATAAAAATAAGAAAATAACGATTACTAAAAAACCTTGTTTTAATCTTTTTTGAAATAAAACCTCTGGATCTACTTTTTCTCCATATTTAGCAGCTACTAAGAAATCATAATCACTTTCTTTTAACAAATGAAATAAATCATGATTATCCTCAAAAAATCTTTTTCCACTAATGACATTATTATAGAGTAAAACTCCCATAATAATAGCTCCTGCGATAATTACTGGCATTATTCCCCACCTACATTCTCGTTATAATATTTTTCTCCTTTTAATAAGAAATAACTGTTGACTAATAAAATAAAATGTAAAATGATATTCACAATAATATTATCTAATAGTGCCATATATGTTTCTCTTCCCAATAAATATTGTATTAACATTGCCATTAAATATAACATAACACCATATCTTAAGAATTTTTTATGGAAACTATCACGATCCATACGATCACGATATACTCCCTCGACTAACATATCAATATCTAATTGCATATTTTCTAAGGATTCTCCTGTATCTCTTGCTCCTTCATTGGTAATCTGTAAAAATAATTGATGCATATTTTTTACCATATAAAATGGATATTTTTCTGACATATATGTTAATGATTGATCAATTGAACCATTTTCATAAGCCATAGAGATCATCATATTAACATCTTCTAAAACTGGATTTTCTAATACTCCTGAAGCTACTACACCTTCTAGAGATTTTACAAAACTTTGTGTTGTAGCAAATTCCATAATCGTATTGGTAGTATAAACTTGAATTTGTTCAAAAATAAATTCACTATAAACTCTTTTACATCTTAAAAAAGCTAAATAAGGAATAGAAGCATCAATAATAATGATATAGATAATAGAAATAATTAAATTATAAAAATACATGTAAGAAATTACTCCTGCAAAAATCGTAAAAATAACTACTTGTGTTGTATATTGTTTGGCGGTATATTCTTTGCCTAATTCTTTGGTTTTTTCTCTTACTACTTTAAAGGAATAAGGTGCAAATTTATCATAAACAACACCTACTTGTTCGGTAATAAATTTATAAACATTTTGTCCTTTATATACTCGATAAAAAGCAACAAATAAGGCAATTACCATTACAATTAAAAATTCCATTTACATCACCTACCTTCTGTTTGACTGGGTACAGAATTCATAAAATGAGAAGCTGGATTTACAGCTATGGTTTGTTGACTAAAATTCGGATTAGAACCTACTGGTTGTGTAGATGAAACAACATTTGGTTTTACTGGATTTATATTTCCATTTGGATTCATGGAAGGAGTAGGAGGAATATTTAATGTTGTTCCTGTTGGTTGATTGCTGTTGGTAGAAGGTTTGATTCCTACAATATTTTCCTTTTGAGAATGATTATCTGGACCTAGTTCATTTAACGTATTGATGCTTAATCCTTTATCTTCCTGTAAAGGTGCTTCTAAATTAATATTCTGTCCTTCCAAATATTCTCTTAAATGTTGACTAGGTGGTTTCTTTTTAATTTCCCCTAACATATTTTTTTGATAAATAATATTATAAACTGGTTCATTATTTTCATCAATGTAAAACTCTGTTATTTCATCAATTTCACGATGAAATTTTCCATATTTTTTACTATAGTATGCTTTAATATGAACTCCTAATTGAATATAACGATAAATGGTATTTAAAAATTGATCTACATCTAAATCTGTTTCCATTAAAGAATACATTCTATGAGGAATGGCATTCGCTTTATCAGAGTGAATCGTAGATAAAATATTATGTCCTGAAGAGATAGAATTACGTACTGCACTTACGGCTTCTGCACTACGTACCTCAGAAAGTAAAATCCATTTTGGATTTTGTCTCATACAAGTTACTAATACATCGGAATAAGAAGCAATATTATTCGTTTTCATTGCTACAATATCGCGGTGTGGATAAATTTTATCTAAGTGAAGTTCTAGGGTATCTTCGATGGTAATAATTTTTTCATCTTCTTTGGTATGACTTGCTAAGTATTTGACAAACTCTGTTTTACCACTACCAGTTTCTCCACATACCATAATATTACAGTGTCCCTGTACACATTTAATTAAGAAGTCATGAATATCTTTTGTTACATAATCTTCTTCTAATAAAGTTTCTTCTTTTAAACGAATCTTGGCTGGTGTTTTACGAATTACTAAAGCAATACCGTTCGTAGCAATCGAATCATGGACAAAGTTCATTCTTAGTTCAGGACTTTCTGCATCCAAAAAGGGATTGGCATTATTAAAAGAGGTACCCATTACATTCGAACACTGAAAAGCAAGTTTTTCTACAACTGCATTATTTATTTTTTCATTTTCTACTCTTAAAGAGCCTTTTGATAAAGAACGAATCCAAATCTGACCTCCATTATCATAAGAAATATCGGTAATATCATCATCATCGATATACTCTTTAAAGGCTCCAAAGTCTAATTGTTCAAATAAATTATCTTTCATCATTCACCTACTCTATAGCAGATAAATTCTCATCAATTCCTTCACCAGTCCATACAGTAACACGATTAATGAAATCTTTTAATTCTTCACTGCTAATTGCTACTTCTCCTGGATTTTCTTTTAATGATTCATTGGTTGGAACTGGAATTAACGTTGCTGAATAGCTTCTTAAATACATTGCTTTACGTAATAAAATATGATATTCCTCTGGTACTGCAAAAATAATTTGTGCTGGGGTTCCAATGTTATCTAAATCTGCAAATACATCATTTCCACTAGAATCTAATACTGCTAAAATCTTAATATTTTCAATTAATTTTCCAACCATAATACGATCTGTTATTTCACTAGCTGGATTTTCATCTAAATTATTATCGATTTTTAGATATATATTCATATAGTTTCCTGGGTATAAATTATTTCCATAAGTGGAAGTTGTATTTACATCCATATTTACTAGTACGTATCCATCTGGATAATCTAAAATGATAGAACCAGGTAATTCGTTTTGTTGTCCTAAACTTCTAGCATAAAACAAACTTCCTGCTGGAATGGTGGAATCTACTTGAACATATTTTCCAATAATATCCCTACTATTCATATAAGGATTTCCTTTAATCATTGATGGTGGAACCTCAATTGTTCCAATCATATCTGCTGTAATTCTTGTGCCCGCTTTAATTGTATTAATGGCGTATGGTACAGATACTGGATTAATTTTTGATTTTACTTGGTAGCTATATCCAACATAAAGTACTACAAAAGCTAACAAAACCCCCAGAATTGTTACCGTATTCTTATTGGCTAAGAATTTTTTTAGTGACATTTGAAAATTTTTCATAATATTCTCCCTTCTTATCTCTATTTTCAAATTTTAACAATTAATTCTTCAAAATAATCGAAGTTACATTTCCTTGAAATAAACTTAAACCATTCACTCCATTATAAGCTACTCCAAATTTTATTTCCTGATCTCCCGTATTTTTTATTCCTAATGATGCTAAGTCTATTGTAAAGGTTCCAGAAAGAGCAGATTTTAAAACTGTACTACTGTTCTCATCTGGTGGATAAATTTTATCTTGGTGTTTTACTCCCCAGGATTGAATGATAATTCTCTGTCCTCCCACTTCTACATAGAACTGTGTAGAACAAATTCCTGCCCAAGCGCAGTTTGGTGCTGGATTATTTGGACTTTTATTTTCAAATCTTAAATTGCTAACACTTATTTCAATGGAAGAATAATTATTGGTATCTACTGTATAGGTTCGATCAAATCCTGAATGTACACCACCCCCAGTAACACATCCGCTATATCCATTTGAAAAATAAGATTGTCGACATCCATCTTCTACCGCAAATTGATTGCTTGAAGATACTAACACTTTATTCTCTTCCTGTACTTTTATAGAGCTTTGTGTCCAATTTCCTTCACTATCTTTAACATAAACATAGTAGGTTGCTGCTTTCACTGGACTGGAATTAGAACCATAGACAATATTTTTTTGACTTCCACTGATGGAAATCCATCCAGTACTTGGTCTATTTGTTGAAGTAGTAATGATATAACCGGATAAGTCTCCATCTTGATCAGACACTGTAATATAAATTGCTTTTGTTAATTTATCATAATGTGCTTGTAAAATTTGAGGCTTGTGAGTATCTTTTTTGGTAATGACAATAGGTCCACGGTATTGCGATATTTGTCCAGTATTATCACGAGCAAATATGTAATAATTATGAGTTCCTATTTGGGCAACATTTGCATAAAAATCATTGATATTAACAGTCGCTTGTTGATAAGAACCGGATGCTATATTTTTTCCGGCACTTTGCCATCCGCCATTTACATAGTAAGCTGTATTATTATAATCCGTACTATCCATCGTTATTAAATAAGAAGAAACATTTTCATTATCACGCATCACGATGTTTAAATTTCTATTTCCATAATCATAGGATTTGATGTAAGGAGCGGTATCAGCCAAAGGATAATAAGTATAGTTGTTACTTCGATCATAAACCACGATCCACTCATTATAATCATTACTTGCATAACCATTTCTATTAATTACTGTATTTTTTAAACCACTGATCTGATTATAACAACGAAATCCTCCTGTTGCTTTTGAAGCATCGTAATTTAACTCTTCCTTTGGTAAATAAGCAATACAATACTCTTCTAAAGCAACATCATCTGACATGGTAGCAACATTGGTATTTCCTTCTGTTGTTACCGTTACAATAGGAGGAGTCGTATCAATCCATTGACCTCTTCCTAGCCCTCTAGACATTACTAGATCATCATATATATATTCTAGAATACCACTTACTTGTACCTTCAATACAGCAGTTTCTCCATTCACAGAAGCTAAAGTTTGTGAAGTTACTTCTATACTGGCTTTTGGAGGTGTTTCATTAAAATCGATAATTCGAAAATTATAATCACGATTATTGGTGACACTGGTAGCAAATCTTCTTGCAAAGTTTTCTAGGAACATATCACGATCTACTTTTAATAAACCAGTATCACGATAATAACTATAATCTACTGCATCATACATCGATGCTTCTGTTAACTCTTGCAGTAAGTAATAACTTAATTCACTTGTAGTTCTTACATCACTCATTAAATTAACGATTACTAAGACGATAATTCCTAATAGGATAATCCCTACTAAATTCATTGCTCTACTCATCCTACTTACCTCCTTAGTATATTATCACAATTTTTGCCGAAACTATTGTTGCATTCTGTAGTAGAAGTTGTATCCAATTGTGGTAACCAATCTCTTATCTTCATAGAATAAGTATTTTTTAATGTATTTCCCGCAAGAGAATAATCCAAATAGGTAATTCTTCTTCCGTTTAATCTACTTCGATTATATTGACGAATATCGGTTATCAAAGATGGAGTCAAAGTAAATACATAATCATTTTCATCACTGGTTGTCCAAATACTTTCTCCCTTGGATTCAATTGATTCTATTAATTTTTGGGGATCAACTATATAGGCTGAATTATCATTATTTGCGGCACCTGTTGTTTCTCCATTTGCTAAAACTGTTCCGGTCCAATTCCATCTAGGTTTTCGATCATTTGGAAAAACATCCGTTAATTTAATTTCTCGATAATAATAACGAAGCCCTAAACCACCATCTCCACGGCGAGAACCAAATGGGTCTTTTCCTAAATAATCAAAATTACCATCATTATCGCAATCTGGATCATTTGCTAATGTTAAATCACATATTCCATCGCTTATTGGACAATCTGGATCATTTGGATTGTTTGGATCACATACTCCATCACTAACTGGACAATTTGGATCATTCGGATTATTCGGATCACATACTCCATCACTAACTGGACAATTTGGATCATTCGGATTATTCGGATCACATTCTCCTGGACAATTTATATCTGTTTTGGGATCACACGAAGGTTCTGGACAATTGGCGTCTTTTTCAGGATCACACTCTTCCTTCGATTCTGTATCTTTCGGTCCAGCAGCATAAACTCCATAATAACAATAGAATTTAGCATTATCAAAAACGGAATTTTGATTTTCTGCTACTCCACCCACTGTTAAATTTACTGTAATATTATTATGTAAATCGACTAGGACATAGATATATGTTTGATCATCTATTGTAAGTTTTGCATTGGGAATACTCTCTAAAATATCTCCAGTATATCTAGAATCATTAATACTAACATTATAATTTCCACTATCCATATTGGTATAATATTTTTGTCTTCCTGGCGAAAATAAAGAAGAGTTAAAAGATAAATTATAAAGGTCCTGTAAACTACTAAATCGATAATAATTTTTTCCATCTTTACTATCTGTTCTATTTTCACTATAGCTATAGTATTGATCTGCTACATTATCCTTTATCGCAATTACTTGTGCATCGCCTGTTCTAGAATATGTAATGGGAAAATCAACCGTATAAATCGTATTTAAAGACTTACTCGTAATTCCGGTTACTGTATATCCTTCTCCTAATTGATAAGTAGTTTTATTTTCACGAATTACCTTAGATTGTGTTTGGTCTTTTTCAATTATTAATCTAGGCTCTCCACTTTTTATATTGGTATTTTTACTAGAACCAGAAAGTTTGTAAACGGTTCCTGTTTTAGAGTCTACGATTTCCCAACTATATTCCTCAATGGTTCCTTCTTCATTTGCAATAGATTCATATTTTTGTAATTCTGATTTTGCTTTTGCTATTTGCGCTTGTAATGCTGCTTCTGGGTCATTGGAACAACCTACCGGACCATTACTGATATTAAAAGTACATTGATGTCCCTCTTGATTACACCATGGGGAATATCCAACTTCATCTATTTTATTATTATTGGCATCATATAAATAGCATCTACCTGTTTTACTATATCCTTTTGCGGTGGCATCAGGATTATAAGCATTGGCATCACAAGAAACATGGTATCCACCAGCACAACTTGCACCAGAATAAGAGGTAAAACCACAAGATACATTTCCAGCATAGTTAACGCTATTATCTGTTGCCAGTTTTTTCGTATCATATTTTAACGTTTTGGTAAGATCACTTGTTACAATAAGATTCTTTGATAGAAGAAGTGTTCTATCATTCGTATCTCCATAATTACTCTGATAGCATTGATTGATACACTTTTGTGTATACTTTCCACCATCACATTGAGAAACGCAACTGTCAAAGGCATTATTGGGTCCACCACTATTTCCACCAGTCCATCCTCCACTACCAGAAGGTCCAGAAAGAGAACGGCAATAATGAGAATAACTAGATACACATTGTGGTGGTCTAGAAACCGTTTTTCTTTGAAAAATAGAACAAGTTTTTCTTACTTCTACTTTATTTTGATAATCTACTCCTTCTCCTGGTCTTACTAGAGAAGGAAGTCCACCATCCACATAATAATTTTCAATACAAACTTCTCCAAAATATTCTCCAATATCTTCATATACCACTTTTGATTCAAATGGTTCTGCAAGGGCATATTCGCTTGGAATTCCCATTCTATTATCTGTACATAATAAATTCTTTTCACTTACCAAATTTTTTACATTTTTATTTCCTGAATAGATATCACGTAGTACCTCTAATTTTTGTGTAACGCTAGATATCAAATTATTAATCTGATAGTAAGAAACTTCATTATCATAACATTCATTAATAAATCCTTTTTTTAATTCTTCTCCTGCTTGTTGAAAATTTTTTACTTCTTGGCAGATATTTGAATTTTTAATGGGATTGGCAATCTTTGCTTCTACTTCAGAAAGAATAGCCGTAGATAATATTCCTAAATAATATCCTCCATTGGTTCCACCACAGGACTCAACATAACTATTTTTAGTAGCTGCATCTACATTTTCTGAAAAATCATTTGCTTGTATTCCATCTATATAGAAAGAAATTTCATATGTTGGATTGTAGGTTAAACGGGATGGCGAAATTCCAGAGATTGTGATCTTTTCATTATCTTTTACCATATTTCCTAAACTAGTATTACCTTCATAGGTCCTAGAGGAAACTTGTAATCTATTCCACTGTTTTGCTAGTTCGCTTCCCGCTTTTGGTTTTATGATTAAGGTAATTGTTCCATTACTTTTATTCACCGTTTGTTCACTATAATTACTCGGATTATCTGGACTCGTTAAAAATTCTAGATCATTAATTGAAAATTGGCTTCCACATACTTTAGGAGCATAGGAACGAACCGTTCCATTATCACTTTGTACGATATAACAACGGGAAGAAACTTTAGAATCCCCATTATTATTATAAACACCTGTAGAATTATAACGAAATGGAATTCCATTTAACGTAGCTTCTCTCCATTCTAAAGTACTTTCATTATTATACACATGAAATAAATTTAACGGATTACGATAAAACTCTACTTCCTCAATAGATTGTCCATTATAATTATTATCTATTTCATAAAGAAAGCCATCATTACAAATGGTAATATTAGCTGCAAAAACATTTTTTGGAAAGCAAAATAAAATAGCAAGCAATAAAAATAGTAATAAGTGTTTTCTATTATTTGTCACTGTCATATTTCCACATCCTATCATCTATTATTATAAGTATAACATATTCATCTGCTTTTTGTTAAGTTTTTTGATGAAAAATTCAAAAAAGAATATCATTTTTTTGATATTCTTTTTCCTATCCTCTTTATAAGGAGGTATCATTTTTCGTATAATAGTCTTTTAACCCATACTCTTGATATAATTTTGTTTTATTTATGTTATAGTTTTTGGGAACTTCTCCTTCCCTTAGTTCTCTTGCATCAATCACAAATTGTTGTTTCTCATCTAGTCCAAAAAATCTGGTACAGGTTTTAATGGTTATAATATTATCATTTTTCTTAACATCAACATCATATTGATAAATACTTTCTTTCTTCACTTTCTTAATATACTCTTCTACTTCTTCTTCTGTGTCAAATCCTTCAGCATTATCATAATCATAATTATAAAAACCAATTCCATAAATTACAAAAATATGATTCTCTCCATTTTCCGTATACGATAAATACATATGTTCTTTTGCAAAATTATAATAAACAAAAGCCATCAAATCCTCAAAATCAGTTAATATACTTTCATTTAACATAGGATGATTGGATACATTTAAAACATTATGTCCAATTAAAACTTTTCTATTTTTCTTTCCAATTGAAGAAGGACTAATCCAACCATAGTTATAATCTATATTTCCTTCTGTATAAGGAGATAGAATGGGTAAATCTATCATGGTGCCTTCTATCTGTAACCATCCGTATTTCGTAATTCCTCCAGTATCAAAATTTTCTAATGTTGCTACTCTATCAGGAAAGGAAATGTCTTTTTTTCCTAAAGATTCCCCTGATTTTGTTACTTTTAATATCATCAATATAAGAAATAATAATAGAATACAAAGCAAAATACCTCCAGTCATCCATACAACCATCTTTTTATTCTTATATTTTCTTTTATTCATTTACTGCTTTCCTTTCTCTAACCAATATAGTATGGACTATTCACTGTACCAGAACCACTTTTAATTTTCAAATTTCCTGAAATTGTGATTACTGGTTTAAAGCGGTAAGGTCCCCAAATATTCATTTCTTCATCAAATATTTTACCATTAATAACATTAATATCAAATACTTGTTTTTCTTTTACGGAAGTGTCTAGATATAAATACATCGTACTAGAATTCATACTTTGTACTGCAGCAAATAAATCATAAGTTTTAGGAAGAACCATTTTCGCTTTTATTTTTTTGATTTCATAATTACTATAAATTTTCGTAGCATCATTGGTTGGAATTTCATATTCACTTGTGATAATTGCATTGGTATTAATATAATCTAAATAAGAATGATTTAAAAGATCACCTGGATTATTTTTTTCATCTAGGTTAAATTGATAATGCGTATTTTCGGGAACTACTAAATCAAGAAATTCCATCGATGCTGTTTCGCTCAGATTTTTTTGCATAGCATTCGTTGCAATTAATCTAGTATTACCATCTATTTGGTCTATAATTCGAAAGGTCATACCAGAATAATTAACATATTCTCCTATCAGCCTTGTTTTGATTTCATCTTGAGTTTTTGCATAGGAATAATCATCTAATTTGTATGGGTTGGTTTTGGTACCATTTCCTCCTATAATTTTTATATCTTTTTCTAATGTTAGAACAGGTCTAATTGCTGGAAGTTCAAACTCTGTTTCATCTATGACATCCAAACAGTCATTCTCATAACCAAAAGCATTTAAATTTTTACCTTCCATATAATTCGTTAAAGAATAACTAAAATTACTACATAAAAAGCTTTCTTGATTCAAAAAGGTTTTTTGTAATTCATCAATACTTAAGGCTGCAATTTTTCTTGTGATCGTTTTACTGCAGGAATTACTAAAATCATTCTTATTCGCAATTTCTCCCACACAGTAACTAGCCTCTACAATTTTATCCTGACTATATAATTTTGGAAGAAAATAGTTTGTTAAAAACTGATCCACATTAGAATTTTCATACTCTGTACTATTAATTCTTAAATTATTTAAAAGTTCATCACTAATGACTAAAACCGTACCATCTTCTTTTACTCCAATGATGCGAAATAACATACCAGAAAACAACAAATAATTATTGTTTACTTCTCCTCCTTTGAAATAATTTGATTCATCCGTTTGATCTATGATGGTATCTGTTAAATTTCTCGTAACAACTACTTCTCTTGTTATTTTCGTTTGATTATTTAACTGATCTCTTACTGTATAAATAACCTGATAGGTACCCGCTTTTTTCGTATTTACTCTAGAAGAATCAATCATTACTTGGGAAGTATCTATTTTTCCATCCTTTTTGTCTATTACTTCTTTTACTCCAAGTTCTTCATATTCTCTTCCTAAACTAACATAAATGGTACTATCACCATTTAAAATAATTTCTGGTCCCTCATGATCTATTTGGGACTCATATTTTCCACAAGATAAATAAACATAATAGGTATACTTTTCGTGATCGTTGTAAACTCTTACCCAACTATCTGTATTACACAACTTATTCGATTTTGGTACTGTTAAAGTTTCCACTCTACTTTCCAGATATAATTCTTCTAAAGTAATACTTTTAATCATATTCTCTTTCGGTAAATAAAGAGGATTTTCACGGTAATATTCTTGTACTGCTTCCAAAAATTTTTTTTCATTTTCCTGAAATAAATATAACTTAGAAAAATAGAAATTCCATGATAAAAAACCAATTATGATTAAAAATAAACCCATTCCTATCAATATCAATTGTGATTTTTTTACATGTTTTTTTAAATATTGGTAGAACATCATTAAATTGTTCATCCTTTATCACCCCTTTAATAGATAATAATATTGATAAGTTCTAACCGTAAAAACTAACTCGATTCTCTCTGCATTTTTTATCGTATTTGGTACTTCTAAGTAAACATAATTACCTCTGTATTTCGTAATTTTTAAATTGATTTTTTCCAAATATTCCTGTTCTCCTACTTTATATCTAACTTTGCCATATTTTTTTAAAAAAGATAAATAATCGGATATTGTAGTATCACTATTTACTTTCAAAAATAATAAAGTCTTTTGATTGGCTGCTATTAAAGTTTTTTCATAAATTGGACAGTTATATAAGTAACATGACTCATAAGTATAATTTTTTTGATCGGTTATTTCATAGGTTGGAATTGCAAATTCATATTGATTTTCTTCATTAATCGGAACTACTAAATTACTTCCTAAAATAGAAGAATCTTTTTCTCTAAATTCCGTAATATCCAATACTTGTATTTTAATTCTAATTTCTTTATTATCACGCGTAGTAGTATCTTGATATTTTAGTAAAAAATTAGCGTTCTTTTTTGGTTTTTCTATTTCATATACTAAAATATAATTTTTGTCTTCTTGGTAAGGAAGGGTTTCTTCTTTTGATAATGTTTTTCCAAAATCTGAAAAACTGGCATTAAATCTAGTGGTTGAAATATAGTAATTATCATCTACATAAAGGGTTAATCTACTAGCATCAAATACTCTAGCAGAAACTAAATTTTTAATATTTAAATCAATGATAATAAAATAACGATTATTAGAAGAAATAATGTTTCCGGCATAATCTTTATCTGTTAAATAAACATTATTGATTGTCATCTCAAAATTATTCGAAATAAATTTTTCTTGTTTTTGATAAATTTTATTCTCTACATAGAAATATTGATAAAATTGAAAAATAGCAATCACAGAGACAACTATGCATACCCCAATGAAAGGAATTTTATGCTCTAAAAAGAAATATTTGCTATAACGAATTTTATTTTTTATATAGCGAATATATTTTTCTTTATCAAATCCAACATCTACTTCTACTTCTTCACGATCTGCTTCATTAGAAGATATAAATTCTTTATCTTGATAAAAGCCAAAACTTTTTAAATCAATTCCTAAAAAACGGATTATTAAAATTATTAAAATCGGATAATAAAAGAAAGAATCAATTAATGTTAAGTCACGAATTAATCTTGTAATCTGACCATTAAATACATCTAAATCTGCAAAATAATTATGAATGTAAATAAATAGTATTAATGATACAAATGCCACCAGTAAAACATAAATATAAGTCAGAAAAGGTTTATCTTTTCGTTTTAACAAGAAAAATAATATAAAAGAAGCAACGATCGTTAAAATGAGCGCTGAATAAAGATAAAAATTAATATAGTTCGTAATAGGAGATAATGTTTCATTATAAATACCTGTTACTAAGTATTCTTTTACAAATCGATAAAGACCTAATGCACGGTTTAAGCAAAAAAAAGTAGTTAAAAATAGGATCAAGTTAATAGCCTTAAAATGTTTGATTAAAAAAGCATAGGGTTTTCTTAATATCATATAGCCTCGCCTCCTATTTTTATTCTAAAAACATTATAGCACATTTTTTCAGAAAAAAAAGAAAAATGGGAAGAATTTGTGATATACTTGTTCCATGAGGTGACAAAATGGAAAAAATATGCAAAATAGGAATCCTTTTTCTTATTATTCTATGCATGACAGGATGTAAGAAAGGATATATGGATGAAATTAATTATCAAGAGTATCATCAATTATTAGATCAAAAAGAAACTTTTATTTTAGAAGTGATGAGAACTGATTGTCCCTATTGCCAAGATTTTAAACCAAAATTAAATAAAGTATTAGAAGATTATGAAATTACCATCAAATTTATTAATTTGGATCATCTGTCCAAAGAAGAAGAAGAACAGTTTTTAAAAGAAGTTGGTGATCCTGGCACTCCTACTGTTATTTTCTACCAAGAAGGAAATGAAAAAACAATCCAATCTAGAATTGTGGGAAATGTATCAATAGAAAAAATTATTTCTAAAATGAAAGCTAGTGGATTCATTGAAGAAGAAAAGACATCAGATTAGATGTCTTTTAAAATAACTTTAAAATATCATTAAACGTGATATAAATCATTAGAGCAAGAAGTAAGATAAAACCAATTGTATGAATTTTATTTTCTGTTTCTGGTTTTACCGGACTTCCTTTTATTTTTTCAATGATTAAGAATAAAATTCTTCCTCCATCAAATGCTGGAAAAGGAAGCAAATTAATAAATCCAACATTAATACTTAGTAAAGCAATTAAATATAAAATATTTTCAAAACCAGCACTCGCCTGAGTTCCTACAATACTATAAATTCCTACCGGTCCACTTAATTGATTTACCGATAATCCTCCTGTAAATAAACCTCGTAAGGTAATTACCATTTGTCTTAATAATGCTCCCATCTTTACAAAAGCATAGCGAATAGAAGGAAGCAACCCTCTTTCTATTTTTCCTTGTGATATAATTCCTACACG
>CANPVK010000031.1 GCA_947581715.1 uncultured Bacilli bacterium | reverse complement strand
ATGACTTTCTCCTGGAGCAATATTAATGTTTTTTACAAATACTAAATTAGTTTCTAAGTTCGATACTTAGAAACTAATAAAATTTTAAATTATCTAAATAAGAAAAGGAGTTTTATAAAATGAAAAAATTAAAAAAGAAATATTTTTATCTCATTTTTAGTATTTTAATTGTTTTTCTATTTTTAGGAATTGTAGGAGTTAGTTATTCTTTTTTAACAACTACTTCCAAAGGAAAACAATATGTGATGTATACTGGTAATTTAGAAGTAGACTATCAAAAGAAGACTGATGCAATCAACCTTGAAAATACTTATCCTATGACCAATGAACAAGGATTAACAACTGTTCCCTATGAATTTAAAGTGACAAATACTGGGAATGTTACAGCCAAATATCAAATACGTTTAGAACTAAATGAAAACATTCAAAATCAAGTACCACTTAACAATATAAAAATGTCCTTCGCAAAGGACAATCAAGGTTATTTAGATACTTTCTTATTATCGAACTTAGATACCTTATTTTTATTAAGTTAAGTATAACATAAATAACAAAAAAGAAAAAGAATTTTTACTTTTTCTTATCAGATTTCAAATTTAAATCTTTCACATGCTTTGGGTGTCTTTTCTCTTTTGGTAAAGTTTCTTCCCATTCCTTTCCATTCCATTTTTTTAAACAATTAGGACCATACCACTCTTTCATAACTTTTTCGATATGATAATAAGAATAAAACTTTCTATTTTCAAATTCATATTTTTCTAAAGGATAAACATCTTCTTTTAAAAACACAGGTTCCTTTAAAAATTTTTCCCACGGAACAGAAACTGGTTGAGATACCAATTTACTATTACGATGCCAAGCAAAACATTTTTTAGCAAACCAATAAACAAAACTTTTAAAAGGAATAGGATTAATATGTAAATTATCCAATAACACAATACATAACATATTGATTTTTACAACAGTTCTCTCCAACTCATCAATCCATTTATTTTCAGCAATAGGACCATAAGGAATTACATCGACAAAAATACCATTTCCCCTTTTACATCTATTTTTTAATAAAAAATTCACTTCTTCAATATAAGTATTCTTTTTTCTAACTTTCATCCAAGGACCATTAATGGTATTAAATCTTTTATCAATTTCATAGCTATCAAAATAGAAATCTTTTCCTAAATCTGTTTTCATACAAGAAACAAATTTATCCCAGTCTTGATAAGAAACTGCTATATCCATATCATCATCCCAAGGAATAAAACCTCCATAATTACACATTCCTAAACTACTTCCTGCTATTAGAAAACATTGTATTTGGTTTTTATTACAAATTCTTTCTATTTCATCCATTATAGTTAAAACTTCGTTCTGTAGCTTCTCTATAGGAATTTTTTTTCCCGTTTTTGTTACTATATGATAATGATCTTTCTTTTCAATAAATTCATTTTTCTTCATTCTTTCACCTATCCTTTCATTTCTTCTATAATACTTTTAAAACAAGAAAGGATTGTTTCTTTTGTTTCCTTGTTCATACTTTTCATTTCTTTAATAATTTTAACTGTAGTATTTAATTTTGCTTTTTTAAATTCAGATAAGTCAGTAATCTCAGCTTTTTTTAAAACAGTAAAAAATGCATCAAAAAATTTTTCTAAATCTTGATCATTCATTTTAGTTAACCAATTTGCCATGCCTTTTTCTACTTTTTTACTAAATCCACTAATTTTTGCAACTTTAAAATGATCATCTTCAACAATCCAAGACATCGCATCATGCTGCAAAAATTTTTTACTCTTACTGTCTACTACATGATAATTTGTATCATGATTTAAAAGCATCCCAATAAAACTTTCTTTCGGTACAAATGTTTTTAATTTTGGTAAAATTTTTTGATATTCTTTTGACATAAATTCATTTTTTCTTAATCCTGGTCCATCATTATTATAAATAGCTTTAATTTTTCGTCTTACTCTCTTTTTACAATACATTGCACTAACAATCGCTAAATTTCCACCTTTTGAATGTCCACCTACATAGCATTTTGGACTAAAAATGCCAACAGCCTTATTCAAATATATAATAGCTTCCTTCTGTGCTTTTGTAGGAAATTGATAAGCAAACATACAATCCTCTTCCCAACCACTAATATGCTGATCTGTTCCTTCAAAAGAAACATACATAGAATGATTAGGAAGTAAAATACATAAAGCACCAAACTGCATATCAAATGTTACTTTATATTCATAATTGTATAATAACAAATCCCCAAATCTTTTGGTATTTTCTAATTTTTGAAGCAAATGAATAGCACGTTTTACGGAAAAAATATTTTGTTCAATCTCTTTTTCACTATTTTTGGTAAAAAAAATCTTACTTGCTTCTTTTAAAGGAATCTTTCCTTCATAAAAATCAGGAACAATTCCATAAAAATCCACATAAGAAATCAAAGATAAAATTACACTATCTATTTCGTTAAACTCTTTTTCTAAAAATGTATGATCTCCATATTGTTTCAAATAATCATAAATCGTTTTCATCCTAACACCCAATAATAGTATAACATACTTCAATTTATTTTAAAAAAAAGAACTCTAATTTTTAATATTAGAATTCACTTTTATTACTCTAAAATATCCAATATACCTTTTTTTAAATTTTCCCCATGAAGACAAGTATTATTGGCACCAATCATTTTAGAATTTGTAAGTCCCGTTTTTCTCTGTAGGAATTGGTCAACTTTTCTAACATGCTCCACATTAGTTTTCGTTTCGATCTCATATTGATGTCTAGCATTACGATTTCGATATTTCATATACATGAAAAAATAATAAAAAAAACCAACAAATAAAAATAGCCAACTATAATCAAAATCTACAAAGAACATTGCTAAAATACCTAAAATTTCTATGAAAAAAGAACAGAATAATAATTTAGACATATGGATTGGAATACTTCCCATGGTTTCTTTAGTCCTGGCATTCACCGCAACATAATGTAATATTTTTTGCTTTCCTTTGATCTGTTGATAACTATATAACCAAACTGGTAAATAAGCGGATTTCCATCGCTGCCCTTGAATAGAAAATTCCTCTTTAGACCAACAAACTCCTCTTGTATATTCTTCTAAAGTAGTATTTGCAGAAAATCTCGCAATATCTTTAGATTGTTCCTCAACAATAGATTCTAATTGTTCTATATTGATATCTCTTTTTTCGGAAGTATATCCTCTTAAATAATTAGCATCCCATTTTACACATTTTTCTGTATCAAATGGCATAATGGCATTAATAACATTATTCGTTTTATCAACCGCATTTTTATTAAGTCGATCCTTACTAGATTCCAATGTTAATCCTTGAATTTTTAAATCAAATTCTCTTTCTAAATGGTACAAATCAGCATCATAATAAGTTTGTCTATTTCTCTCATTTCCACGAGTATACTGACGAATAAGTTTTTCTCCTTGACCAGAAAAATTAGCATGGGAATTCATATCTACCACCATATAAGGAAAATAAACTCCCATAATATTTTGAGTTGTAAACTCTTTTTTAAATTGTGGATTGGCAAAAAACCTTCTTTTCCCAACAAATTTTTCGATTTGTTTTTTTGCTTCCTCTTTTGAAACTTGAAAAGGTAATACAGCATCTGGAACAATTCCATTTGGGACTTGATGATTAATAGATAAAATACTTCGACACCAATGACACCTAGCTTGAACTTGAGAAGTAGTGTCAATGACTACTTCCGAACCACAACTACTACACTTTAATGTAATAACTTGATGATCATCTTTTTTAATATTTTTTGCACCAGAGCTGATTTTTTTTCCACGTAAATGATTGAAATCTTCTGCAAAATCATCTAGTGGTTGTGGTTCCAATTCGAATCGACAAAAATTACATCTCAATCGACCACTATGGATATTGAGAGAAATATCAGTAGACCCACATTTCGGGCATTTATTTTGCCCATCTTTAGCATCTTCATTTGTTTCAACAATCGTTGAATAATCAATAGAATCTAATAAATCACCCTGTTTTTCTTTTTGCATAAACTATATTCCTAACAACTGTTTTTTGGCAGCATCAAAATCTTCTTGTGTAATAACCCCTTCCTCTAATAATTTTTTTAGTTTTGTTAATTTGATATAAGGGTCTTCTGAAGACACTGAAGATTGTGTTGGTTGAGATATGGAAGAATTCGATTGTGATTGCACAGATTCCAACATATTTACACCAGCCTGTTGAGCCATGTTCATTCCCATAAATCCCATCATAGTACCTTTTTCATTAGAAGCAGCACCTTTTAAAGCCTCGCTACTAGCAGCAGCTACCATTCCAGCCATATTATTTTGATAAGCTTCTCCAAGTTTTCTTGCCTTTCTTAATTCCCTGTCATCTTTACGAATTTCATCTAAAATTTCTTGCGTTTTTGCATCATAATTAATGACAACAGAAACATTTTGAACCTGAATACCACGCATAGATTGCCACTGATAAGTATTGTTGATTTCTTCTGACATGGAAACAGCAAACTTATCCTGATTTCCTTGGATAAAATCCATAGTATCCACATCATTAATCTTTGCTTGTTGAGAAAGTCTAGAAATAGCTCCACTTAAACAAGTAACAAATTCATGAAATAATTGTTCTCCTGCCTGATTATCCATATCTGCAAAATCAAATACGGGAGCATTTGGCTGTAAATATTGTTGAGGAACAAAATTCTTTATAAACAATAACGGATCTACTATCTTAATAGAATAAGTACCTCTCGCCATTCCACCTGCCTTTAAATCAAGATAAGAATCATTCCAATAAATTGTTTCTGATGTTCCAAACTTATTACCAGAGATTTCTTTTAAATTAATATAAAAAGCGATTTGTTGACTTCCAGGTTGTCCACCAAATTTAAACTTTTCCCAAGACTGACCAAACGTAGAAGCAAAAATTCCATTTCCTGCAAACAAAGAACGAGAATTTGGATCATTAGACTGATAAATATATCCCCCTGCTTCTGCAATAAAACCAGTAATCAGCCCATCTTGAAGTGTAATTAATGCCGTTCCTTCCGGAACAACAAATTTACTTCCATTGGTAATAACATTTTCAAACCCTTTGGTATTTTCTCCAATACCGGAGTTAGTTCCATGTGGTAAAGCTTGAAACACTACTGCTGTTGGTGATACCCCTTGTGCTGGTCCATAAAAATCTTTCCATTGATCTGCAAAAGAGCCACTTAATGCTCCTGTAAATGCTTTAATAAATCCCATTGATTATACCTCTTTCTTTTTCTATTTTTTTAAAGAATGATATTCTCACTCATTATCATTATAACATTTTTTTCTCTTTTAAAAAACAAAATACATGAGTAATTGATAACTTTTTGCATCAGACTCACTAAAATTTATTTATTGCCTAATATTTTGATAATAATCAAGCTCTACCAAAGAATCTAAAACACTCTCTAAATCTTCTTGATTTTCTTCATTTAACTCATTTTCAATATCAAAAATTAAGCTTTTTATATTAGTATACTTTTGATATGGAATTTGGTAGTTCTGTAAAATTCTTTGTTCTTCTTTCGATAAATAAATACCACCACCAAAATATTCTTTTAATTGATTTCTAGGGTTTTGTTTTGCTACTAATGTTTCTATATCAAATTCATTCTGTTTCATGATTATCATCTAACTTTAATAACTCTGTGATTGCTTTCATTACCCCAAGTTTTCCAGAAGCATAAGTAAGTCCTCCCTGTTGATATGCAATATAAGGTTCTCTTAAAGGGGCATCACAAGAAAGTTCAATAGAAGAACCCATATTAAAAGCACCAGCTGCCATAATAACTTGGTCAGTATATCCTGGCATATCCCAAGGATAAGGAATCGCATTAGAATCAATAGGAGATGCCATTTGAATTCCTTGACAATATTGAATTAATTTATCACGATCATGTAAAACGATGTTTTGTACAATATCTACCCTAGAATCATAATATTTGGGTTCTACTTCATACCCTAATTGCTCTAATACTTTACTAGTTAATACTGCCGTTTTTAAACTAGAAGCAACCACACTAGGAGCAAAAAATAAACCTTGTAATAATTGCTTATTAATTCCTAAAGTAGGTCCTACTTCTCTTCCTTCTCCTGGACAAGTAAGTCTCTCTCCTGCTAATTCAATCAATTCTTTTTTTCCAGCAATGTAAGCACCATTAGGAGCAATTCCTCCTCCCAAATTTTTAATTAAAGAACCAACCATAACATCAGCACCTACTTCAACAGGTGTCAAATCTTCTACAAATTCGCAATAACAATTATCCACCATAATAATAACCTTAGAATCGATTTTCCTAATTTCTTCAATTACTTTTTTTACTTTTTCAATAGAAATACTTTTCCTGGTAGAATATCCTTTTGATCTTTGAATTTCAATTAATTTTACAGAATGTTTTTGTAAATATTTTCGAATCATTTCATAATCAAAATCATCATTAATTAAATCAATTTGATCATATTGAATCCCATAAGAAGCCAAACTACTAGGATTTTCTTTAATTCCAATAATTTCATGTAAAGTATCATAAGGAATTCCAGAAATACTTAACATAAGATCATTCGGTCTTAATAAAGCAAATAAACAAACAGTTAAAGCATGAGTTCCTGATACAAATTGATTTCTAACAAGTGCATCTTCACTACCTAAAACTTTTGCAAACACTTTTTCGATTGCTTCCCTTCCGATATCATTATAACCATATCCCGTTGTAGAATGAAAATGTACTTCACTAATTTGATATTCATGAAAAGCACTCAATACTTTTAAAGTATTTTTTTGTTCCTGTTCTTCAATTTTGGCAAAAACTTCTTTTAATTCTTTTTCAGCTTGATTACACATTTCGATCACTTTTGGATTGATTCCTAATTCTTGATACATTTTTTCATCTCCTTATCTTTTTTTCTATTATCTTTTTTTCTTCTATCAAGTCATATAAAAAATCTATCATTTTCTCATTCTTAGAAATTTTAGAAGGACTATATGTTTCTAATTGAAACTCTTCATTTTGTTTTGTAACATTGATAATTCTGATATTATTTTGATATATTCGATATTCTTTTTTATGCTCTTTTAAATACTGATATTGTTTCGGAAATAAAACATCTGGAAAAAAGAAAAGAAAAGAATACTATCATCTTTTTCAATCGCTACATAACCTATTTTTGCAATTTCAATTCCCCATAAATAGCCATTATCATTATTTTTTATAGTAGGATTCTCTAATGGGAATTCCAATTGATTGGAAGATAGAAAATTTTTGATAATTTTTCTATGTCGATCAGAAGGAGTCATTAATTCCTGGCGATAAGCTAATAAATCCATAGTATTATCCGGAATAATAATTACCTCTCTTAATTTTTTACTCATACATGAAATCCTCCATCAACACGAATCACTTCCCCATTAATATAACTAGCATCACTACTTGCTAGAAAAACTACTACTTTCGCAATTTCTTCTGGTTCTGCAAACCTTTTGAGTAAACATTTTTTCTTTTCAGATTCTACAAATTTCTCATCTAAATCACGATTCATTTCTGTTAATACCCACCCCGGAGCGATACTATTTACCCTGATATCTGGAGCATATTGTAGAGCCAAATTTTTGGTTAAAGAAATAACACCCGCTTTAGAAGCATCATAATCTAAACTTTCTGGATAAATAGTGTCAATTCCATTCGTGGAAGAAATATTGATGATGGTACCTTGTTTCTTTTCTTGCATATATTTTCCAACATACTTACTTACTAAAAATGTTCCTATTAAATTCACATCGAAAGTCCTTCTAAAGTTCTCAACCGTTTTTTCTTCAAACGTAGTATCTATCGCAATTCCAGCATTATTAACTAAACAATCGATATGTCCAAAAGTCTGAATAATTTCTTCTACCATATTCTTTACTTCTTCTTCCTTAGAAACATCAGCTGGAATGGCTAATACTTGAACTGGATAATCATCTTCTATTATTTTTTTTAATGCTAGTGCTTCTTCTTTCCTAGATACATAATTGATGACAACATCATATCCTTTTTTCGCAAACTCTATGATAGTTGCTCTCCCAATTCCTCTACTACTTCCGGTTACCAATACGACTGGATTCATATTCCTATCTCCTTTTCATAATTCCTTCTAAAATAACTGGTTTATCAACAAAGAAAGTATTTTCCATATAAAATAATTGTCTAGAATTAAAAAAGTACCTTGCAAAATAAATATCTTTTACATGATAACGATATCCTTGTCTTCTTAAATAAAAACAAGTAAATATCTTACAAGCAATATTCTTAATTCTACACCCATTCTTAGGTTCCAAGTACTCACAAGTTTTTCCCTTTAAATAACTATAACAACAACCATTTCCATAAGTATCTTTTAAAATCTTTCTTGTTATCATGTCTCTTCTTCTTTTACAGATACCACAATGAAAACCACAAATATCTTTTTTTTGAAATTCTTGATCTAAATAATCACAAATGAAATCATATAAATAACTATATCTTTTTTCTAGCTCTTGAATTTCTAAAATATTTTCTACTAATTTCATCTTTTCTTCCATATGGGTTTCTTTTTTTCTTTCTAAATACTTTTTCGTTTTTTGATAAATTTGTTGATCTGATTTTGTATATTTTGCAGTTGGTATCATATCCTATACATTTCATTTGAAAGCAGAAATTTTTCCTACTATGATAATCCTTTCTTTTTCATCCATTGCATAAACAATCACATTACTATTATATCATAATATCAAAGAAAAAGAATACGAGATTTGAAATAATACTCATATTCCTCTTGATTAAATTAATTCTTGCTTTTGACTATTCATGGGTTTTTCCCATTTCCAATTTTTTACTTCTTCTAAATCATCACCATATTCCTGAATATATTCTTTATGTTCAATCAATTTATCTTTACACCATTGATTTAGTATGGCACTACGATTTCCAAGCTGTGGCAAATACTTCAATGCATCCATTACTAAGTGATAACGATCTAATTTGTTTTGAACTCTCATATCAAAAGGAGTGGTAATAGTACCTTCTTCTTGATAACCATGGACATGTAAATTTTTATTGGTTCTTTTATAAGTAAGTTGATGAATTAAAGATGGATAACCATGGAAAGCAAAGATAATAGGTTTATCTTTAGTAAATAGAAAATCATAATCTTCATCACTTAAACCATGTGGATGTTCTAAATTGGATTGTAATCTCATTAAATCAACTACGTTTACTACTCTAATTTTCAATTCCGGAAAATGATTTCTTAAAATAGATACAGCTGCTAATGTTTCTAACGTTGGAGTATCTCCACAACAGGCCATTACGATATCCGTTTCTTGATTTTGATCATTACTAGCCCAATCCCAAATTCCAATGCCCTGTGTACAATGTTTTACTGCTTGTTCCATGGTTAACCATTGTGGTCTAGGATGTTTACTAGCAACAATCACATTAATATAATTTTTTGTCTTAATACAGTGATCAAAACAAGACAATAAACAATTGGCATCCGGTGGTAAATACATTCTGACAATATCTGCTTTTTTTGTTACTAAATGGGATAAGAATCCTGGGTCTTGATGTGTATAACCATTATGATCCTGTTGCCAAATATGACTCGATAAAACATAATTTAAAGAAGCAATTGGTACTCTCCAAGATAATTCACTGGTTACTTTTAACCATTTCGCATGCTGACTTGCCATAGAATCAATAATTCTAGAAAATGCTTCATAAGTATGAAAAAATCCATGTCTCCCTGTTAATAAATATCCTTCTAGCCACCCCTCACAAGCATGCTCCGATAAATAGGAATCTAAGACTCTACCTTCCTGATTTAAAAACTCATCTTTTTCATAAGTAATCGCATTAAATTGTCGGTTCGTTGCTTCAAAAATAGAATTTAGGCGATTTGATAAAGCTTCATCTGGACCAAAGATACGAAAATTTTTTTTCTCTTCATTCAATTGAATCACATCTCGGATATAACGTCCTAATTCTTTCATATCTTGAGCCATGACACTACCTGGTGATTCTACTGGAATTGCATAATCCCGAAAATCTGGAGTACGAAGTTCTTCTAATAATTTTCCACCATTGGCATGCGGATTAGATCCCATCCTTCTATCACCAATAGGAGCTAATTCTTTTAATTCGGGAAGTAATCTTCCATTTTCATCAAATAATTCTTCTGGATGATAACTTCTTAACCAATCTTCTAGTATTTTTAAATTTTCTTCCGAATTTTCAGAAATAACCACTGGTACTTGATGTGCTCGAAAAGTATTTTCAATTTCTTTTCCTTCTACTATTTTTGGTCCTGTCCATCCTTTAGGTGTTTTTAAAATAATCATTGGCCAAATAGGCCTTTCCGTATGATGATTAATTCTGGCATCTTTTTGAATATTTTGAATTCTTTCCACTACCATATCCAAAGTAGATGCCATTTTTTGATGCATTTCTTTCGGATCATCTCCTGCTACAATAAATGGTAAAAAGCCACATCCCTGAAAAAAATGAATTAATTCTTCTTCACTAATTCTAGCAAAAATGGTAGGATTTGCAATCTTATAACCATTTAAATGAAGAATTGGAATAATAGCTCCATCCGTAGCTGGATTTAAAAATTTATTATAGTGCCAACTGGTAGCTAGTGGTCCTGTTTCTGCTTCCCCATCTCCAATAACACAAGTAGCAATTAAATCAGGATTATCTAGTACGGCTCCAAACGCATGGGCTAAACTATACCCTAATTCTCCTCCTTCATGAATGGAACCTGGGGTTTCTGGTGCCACATGACTTGATACTCCTCCTGGAAAAGAAAATTGTTTGAATAGTTTTTGCATTCCTTCTATATCTTCTGTTATATTGGGATATACCTCACTATAACTTCCTTCTAAATAAGTATTGGCAACAATACTGTTTCCACCATGACCTGGACCAGATAAATAAATCATATTTAAATCATATTTCTTAATAATTCGATTTAAATGAACATAGATAAAATTCTGTCCTGGGACAGTTCCCCAATGTCCTACTACATTTTTTTTAATATCACTAAATTTTAATGGTTCTCTCAATAAAGGATTCTTTCTTAAATATAATTGTCCTACGGATAAATAATTAGCTGCTCGAAAATATTGATCCATTTTTTTTAGTTCTTCTTCTGTTAATACATTTTCTTCCATTTGGTATCCACCTTCCTAGTATCATTATATAATAAGAAGCTTTTTATCTCAATGAAAACGATAAAATTTAATAGAAAAAAGAACGAAATAAAAATTTACAGTCCATATTTATTTCAAAACCATCTTTTTTCTTTATACTATTTCTGTTTATCATTACATATGAATTTCTATTACATCTTTTTTCTTTTTTATTTCTTTCACAAAAATAGAAGGATTTTTCTTTGGAACAAGAAGATAAACTTTATTTTTTGTTCGAGTTAAAGCAACATAAAACAATCTTCTTTCTTCACTATAGGGATAAGATTCTGATTGGATAGAAACTAATCTTAAAATTTTTTCATCTGAAATTTGGTTAGGAAATCCTAATAATTCATTTTTTAAATGAATGAGAATAACATTTTCTTCTTCTAATCCTTTCGATTTATGAACTGTTAAATAAGATAATTTTATATTAATATTTTTGAGGTAACAGATTTTACCATTTTGATCTATTTGAAAATTCTGGTTACAAACAGAATAAATATCTTGATTATTTCTTCCTAATATTAAAATTGGTTTTTGCGTTTTTTCATAAACATCTACTACTAATTTTTCAAAAACATCTAAAATTTGATCATAATAAACAATTTGAATAGGATTTTTTAAACTTTTATGAGAATGTAATTTTTTCGGAATTTGCTTTTTATTTTTCATCACAAAATCCCCAGCAATTTGAATTAATTCTTGACTATTTCGATAAGTATTTTGAATTTTCATAACTTTAGCAGTGGGAAAATAATGTTTAAAATTTAAAAACAAAGATAATTCACAACCGGTAAAACGATAAATAGATTGAAAATCATCCCCTACTACCATTAAATTTGCATCTGTTTTTTCTAAAATCGTTTTTACTAATTGAAAACGAATCAAAGAAGTATCTTGATATTCATCAATAATAACATAACGATATTTTTTTATATGACCTGTTTCTTTCAAAATAGAGGTAGCTTTTAAAATCATATCATCAAAATCAATTTCTTGATTTTCTTTCAAATATTTTTGATAAATTAAATAAATATTCAATGCTAAAATTAAAAAAGATTTTTCTTTTTGATATGTTCTATAAGAAAAAGTCCGTTTAATTTTTTTAGAAAAAATAGAAAAATCTTCTAACGTATGATGATTACATTTGAAAAGATGAAGAAATGTAATAATTAATTTTTCTAACAAGTGAATTTCTTTTCGATGTTCTTGATAAAAGCATAAATATTCTTCCTTTATTTCCTTTTTTACCCGATAATGAAAATAGGTAAAAAAAATGAAAATTTGTTTAGAATCTTGTAATATTGTTTCACGAAAGAATTCCATCGTAATATGTTCTAATAGTTCTGGTTCTGCAATTTCGAAATATTGCTGATTTTCTTTCAAAATTTCTAATGATAATTTATGAAACGTATAAACTGGCATGTTGATAGAAAATTCTTTTTGTATTTTTTCTTTTAAACTAGTAGCCGCTTTTTTGGTAAAGGAAATACATAAAATTTCCTCTGAACGAATATTTTGATATTTTAATAAATCATAAATTTTACCTAAAATTGTTAAAGTTTTTCCACTCCCTGCTCCAGCTACTACTAATAAATATTTACTTTTATTGAAAACGATTGCTTCTTGTTCTTGATCCAAATAAAATCCTGCTATTTTTTCTTTCATGAAATCACCAGAAAAATTATAAAAAAGATAAAAACAAAATGCAAATCATGAAATCAATATTTTGAAAGAAAAAAAGATTTACTTTTTTCATTTTCGAAAGAAGAAAATAAATTTTTTTATCAGATAGTAAATTCAAATTGAAAAATTCAAAAAAATGGAATAGAAGCAAAAAAGATATAGTTCTTACATCAAACGTGTAACATAAATTCTAAAATTTTTTTATATTTTTTTGACACCTCACCAATTGAATGAATGGCATCTAGATTAAACTCATTGCCATGACTAGCTCTAATTAAATTTTTTCTTCTAGATACATATCCATTTTTAATAAAAAAATTGTTTGTTAGAAACATAGCATCATGCGTCAACAAAAATTGTAATACTTTAAGGTTGGTTTCAAAATTTCGCGATAAATATTTAAATGAATCTACATAAATCATAGATGCTTCTTTATTTAAAATACCCTTTAATAACGCAATGAGTCCTGGTGCTAACTCTTCACTAATTCCATTTGCGATATCTTCTATTTTTTCTTTCGTATTTATTTTTGGAATACCCGTATTTTTTAGTTCCTCTAGTACATAAGGTTCTCCCAAAATTTTTTTAAATTTGATTTCCGTTTTATCACACGAACATTTTCCAAGTTCTACTAAAGAGAAATATGCAATTTGATATTTTTGGACGATATTATAATAATAATCATCTACTAAATTTATTTTAGAAGATAGAGAATCAAGATCAATTTCCTTAAAATATTCAATCGCACTACTCGTAATTTGTTTAATATCTTCTACACTCAAATCTTTTTTTAAACCAAAATCCTTATAATTAACACTTGCAGCTACTTCTAATAAACTATTTCGAATACCAAGGACAACCAAATTGCCTATTTTATCATTCACATAAGGTTCATAAAAATGACCTTCCTCTACCACCGTAGAAAAAATAGCACCTAAAAATTCTGAATCATTCCAATGTTTAATAATACTACTCAGTTGATTTCTGATATTATCTATAATAGAGTATAATCCATAATTTGATATTTTCAATTTTTGTAATTGTTTTTTTAATATGGTATGTAAATAAATATCTATTTCATTTTTTTCCATACACAACCTCCAACATCAATGTCTATTATACTATAAACATCATATTATGCAATGATTATAAATATATACAATACTTGAAAATCTGGATTATCAAGAGTATATCCAACATCAATTGTCCAATCAAATTCATCTATAATCGCTTGTTTAACTTTAATATTTTCACTATCATCAACAAGTTCACAATTGATTATTATCCAATTTGTATTATCATAAGCAACAATATTGAATTTCCAAATGCTCTACAACTTGGTTGATTTCCATTGATAATAGACACCAAATTTACTTGTGTATTTTCTTTTAAAAAATGAAATGTTTCATTCATCTTTCATCTCTTCTTTATTAAAAATTTTTATCCATCCCATGTCTAGCCAAAATTTAACTTCATCATAGGAAGAAACTTCTTTGCTTGGCATATTTAAAATATATATTTCAATATTTTTATTATGAATTAAATTTAATATAACAACATAGGTAAGTTCTGCTATGGAACTTGCCCCAATATAACCTTGAATTCCATTTTTTTCTTCATTCATTAGAAAATAAACATCAGTATTTTCTAATGCTGTATAAAAGTTTTTATAAATAATTGGTAAAGTTTTTTCATATTCAGATGGTTCTGTATATTTAGGATAATCCAGAATTTCATAATTTAACTTTTTGAAATAACTTATCCAATATTCAATTTTATCTTGTAATTTGCTACTTCCAGAAATAACAATTTTTTTCATTGTATACCTTCTTTCTATTTATTATCATTTAAAACTTTTTCTACTTCCTTAATTAACTCTTCTTTTTTAGGAATATAATAAGTATAAGTAGAAGCAAAAACATTGTTTGAAAGTCCACCTAAAGCATAATCAATTGCAATATCCTTTTTACTTTTACAAAGAATTATTCCTATTGGCTTATTATCATCTTTATCATTTATTTCTTCATTATAATAATTTAGATACATATTCATTTGACCTGCATATTCAGCTTTCATTTGTCCAATTTTTAAATCAATTAAAACATAACATTTTAATATTTTATTATAAAAAACCATATCAACATAATAATGAATATTTCC
>CANPVK010000030.1 GCA_947581715.1 uncultured Bacilli bacterium | reverse complement strand
GTGGATACCAGAAGAGATAGATTTTAGTCCAGTACCAGATGAAGATGGAGAAGATACTTATCCATACAACAATAAAAACTTTCGCGTAACGATAAATGTATATGCAGAAGGAGATATGCTGGCACCAATAGGACCAACGATAAAAGCAATAAGTTCACGTAGTTATATTGGAGAATTATGGGGATATAAGAGTGAGATAGAAAAGATCGTGATTCAAAATCAATTAAGTGAAATAACAGGAGAGAATGTAGAAAGTTGGGATATTTCAGCAAAAGATAGTCCAGGGACCGTAAAAGCTTATTATGATAAAGATACGAAAACAGCCTATATTCAAGGGGATGGAAAAATCGATGCCAATCAAGATAGTTCTTATTTATTCTGTGGTTTTAGTAATCTAAAAGAAATAGAAGGATTAAACCTACTAGATACCTCTAGAGTAACGAATATGAAATATATGTTTTCTGGTTGTAGTCAATTAAACACTTTAGATTTAAGTAAATGGGATACCTCCAGTGTAACTAGTATGAGTAATATGTTTCTAAGCTGTAGCCAATTAACCAGTTTAGATTTAAGTAGCTGGGATACTTCTAGTGTAATGAATATGAATTATATGTTTCAAGGTTGTAGCAACTTAACCAATTTAAACTCTATTCAAAATTGGGATACCTCCAGTGTAACCGATATGAGTAGTATGTTTTCTAGTTGTAGTCAATTAACTACTACCATTAACATTACGATGTTATCATCTAAAATACCAAGCCGAGGTTATTATAAAGCTATGTTTACGGGTGCAGCAACAGCTGAAGGTGCTCAAATTACAGTTAATTATACTACTGAAAATGAATCCTTAGTGGATCAAATGATAGCAACAAAATCAAATAGTAGTCATGTAAACAAAGGAACTGCAATTAATTCTTATACAGTAATAGTAAATGGTAATGAAGATATTCAAGCAAGTACAACAGCAGGAGCTTATTATCCAAATGTTAGAGTTACCTTAACTTCTACATCAGGTGCAACAGTAGAATCTTTTACAATGAATGGAAAGAAAATGACTGGAAATACCTTTAAGATGCCAGATACTGATGTCACAATTACCAATGTAGTGATAAAATAAAGAATAAAAAAACAAATAAGTAAATCCATGACTTATTTGTTTTTTCTTTATAATTTTCGATACAAGCCAATAACTTTTCCAAGAATCGTTACATTTGGTAAAATAATCGGTTCCATGTAATCATTTTCAGGTTGTAAACGAATATGATCTTTTTCTTTATAAAACGTTTTTACTGTGACTGTATTTTCTTCTGTCATCGCAACAACAGTATCTCCATTATTAGCAGTATTTTTTCTTTCTACAATAATAATATCCCCATCATAGATTCCTACATTAATCATAGATTCACCACTTACTTTTAAAGTAAATACTTCTTTGTGATTTGGTATGAATCCAATAGGAAGACTAAAAAACTCATCTGGCATCTCAATTGCTTCAATTGGATTACCTGCAGTTACTTTCCCTAAAAGGGGAACTTGTACTACTTGATCATCTGTTTCTAAATATTCATTTGGTACTAATAATTCGATTGCTCTATTCTTAGCAGGGTCTTTTCGAATATATCCTTTTTCTTCTAATTTTTTTAAATGAAAATAAGTAGTAGCAGAAGAAGATAAATTTAATTTGGCACCAATCTCTCTTACAGTAGGTGGAAATCCTTTTTTTGCAATTTCTTGTTTTAAAACATCGAGAATGTCTTTTTGTCTATCCGTTAATTTTTCCATAGCATTCCTCCTTATTAACTTCATCTTAACACAGAGAGTGTCAAATGTCAAACAAATGTTTTAAAATTTCAAAAAAACAATTGACGCAAACAATTGTTTGATATAAGATAAAATAGAAAGAAAGAGAGGAATAAAATATGAAAAAAGAAATGAAATTAGTTGTCCTTATTTACTTAGGAGTTGCGATATTGACATATGCTTTAACTTTAAGAGTAGAGCATTTAGAATCTCAAGAAGATTATCAAAATCAGAAAGAAGAAATTGTTTATCGCACGAGATAAACAAAAAATTTGGAATCTATGTTATAATGAATATAGGTGATTCGAATGAAAAAAGTAATTTTAGTAGATGGAAACAATTTATTGTTTCGTAGTTATTATGCTACGGCTTATACAGGAAATATCATGAAAAATTCAAAAGGTTTTCCCACCAATGCCATTTATGGTTTTGTCAATATGATTAACAAAATTATCCAAGAAGAAAAACCAGAATATATTATGATCGCTTTTGATAAAGGAAAAACGTTCCGTCATGACAAATACAAAGCATATAAAGATGGAAGAAGTGAAACACCAGAAGAGTTAAAACAACAATTTCCAGTGGCAAAACAAATTTGTGAAGCCATGGGTATTCATTATTTTGAAATAGATAATTATGAAGCAGATGATATTATTGGAACCTTTGCGAAGAAAGTAAATGAAACAGAAGAATTTAATGCAACGATTGTAAGTAGTGATAAAGATTTATTACAGTTAATTACGGATGAAGTAGATGTGAAATTACTAAAACAAACAGGTTTTATTCGAATGAATCGTGAGGTATTTCAAGAAACTTATGGAGTAGAACCAATTGGAATGATTGATTTAAAAGCCTTAATGGGTGATCCTAGTGATAATATTCCTGGTGTAAAAGGAATTGGAGAAAAAACGGCGATTTCTTTGTTAAGTAAATATCAAACTTTAGATAATTTGTATGCACATATTGATGAAATTACCGAAAAAACCAAAGAAAAATTATTATTAGATAAAGAAAATGCTTATATGAGTAAAGATATTGCTACCATTTATTGTGATGTACCAATTAATACCGATTTTGAAAATATTCATTATCAAGGAATTCATGCTTTGGAATATATCAAATTATTAGAAGAATTAGAATTTTATTCCTTAATCAAAAAATTAGATATTTCCCAAGATTTATTAGCAGAAAATCAAAAAAAAGAAGTTTCTCGTAGCGAAGTAGAAGTAAATATTTTAGAAACCGTAAAAGATTTTCAATTAGAGGGTGATTATGCGTTATATCTAGAAACTTATGGCTCTAATTATCACAAAGATAAAGTATATGGGGTAGCACTTTATAATGAAAAAACAAGTTGTTTTATTCCAATGGAACTTTTGCTACAAAATCCAACGATACTACAAAATAGAAAAGAAATGTTTACCTACGATTTAAAAAAAGTTTCCTATATTTTTAGAAAATACCAAATTCAACAAGCAAATTGTGAGTATGATTTAATGATTGCTGCTTATTTATTAAACTATAATATAAAGGATGATATTAGTTATCTGGCACATTATAAAAATTATGCGATTCCTTTTTTAGAAGATATTTTTGGAAAAGGAGCGAAAACACATGAAGCAGAATTAGCAGTAGTTGCCAAAGAATCCATTGAAAAAGCTCGTTTTATTTATGAAACCAAACAAACTTTTCTGCAAGAATTAAAAGAAGAACAAGCATTAATGTTATTTCATAATATCGAAATGCCATTAGTAGAAGTATTAACAGATATGGAATTTACAGGAATTCAAGTAAATCGAAAATATCTAGAAGATATGGGAAAAGAATTAGAAAAAAAGATTGCTGTATTGGAAAAAGAAATTTATGAAATAGCAGAAGAAGAATTTAATATTGCTTCTCCTAAAAAATTAGGTTCCATTTTATTTGAAAAACTAGCGATTCCATATCCGAAAAAAATAAAAGATCAAAATTATTCTACTAGTAAAGAGATTTTAGATAAACTTTCTGCGGATTATCCCATTATTGAAAAAATTCTAACTTATCGTATGCTTACCAAAATTCAGGCAAATTATATTATAGGATTAATCAATGAAATTATGGAAGATGGAAAGATTCATACGATTTTTACGCAAACATTAACAAGAACAGGAAGATTATCTTCCATTAGTCCAAATCTGCAAAATATTCCGATTCGTACCGAAGAGGGAAGATTGATTCGAAAAGCCTTCGTTCCAGAAAAAGATAGCTGTATTCTCTCTAGCGATTATTCGCAAATTGAATTACGTATTTTTGCTTCTCTTGCCAATGCAACCAATCTAATTGATGCCTTCCGAAATGGCGCAGATATTCATGCCAAAACAGCTTCTGATATTTTTGGAATTCCGATTGAACAAGTTACGAAAGATATGAGAAGAACGGCAAAAGCAGTGAATTTTGGAATCTTATATGGGATTAGTAGCTATGGATTATCGGAGGATTTAGGAATTGATATTATTTCCGCCAAAAGTTTTATTGATTCTTACTTAGATACTTATCCTAAAATTCGAGATTATATGCAAGAAATGATTGAAAGCGCTAAAGAAAAAGGATATGTAAAAACCATTATGAATCGAAAACGAGTAATTGAGGAGTTAAATAATAGAAGTTATTTAATCCGTCAACAAGGAGAAAGAATTGCCTTAAATACACCAATACAAGGAAGTAGTGCGGATATTTTAAAGAAAGCAATGATTGAAATCTTTCAAGAAATGAAAGAAAAAAATTTAAAGAGTAAGATGCTAATTCAAGTACACGATGAACTTGTTTTTAATGTCTTAAATAGTGAATTAGATACCGTAAAAGAAATCGTGCAAAGAATTATGGAAAATACCTATCAATTAAATGTACCGTTAAAAGTAGATATCGAAACAGGTTCTGATTGGTACGAAGCAAAATAAAAGAATAAAAAAAATACGAAAAACAAAAAAGTATAAAAGATGATAATTTCATCTTTTTCTTTGAAAGGAGGAATAAAAGATGCCAGAAAAACCAGAAGTAGTAACAGTAGCAAGAAAGCTAGAAGCTAGAATTTTAAATCGAAAAATCTTAAAGTGTCATGTTTATTGTGATGCAATTGTGGATGGAGATACAAAAAAATTTATCCAGGAGATTGAAAATCAAACAATTCATGCTATTACAACACGAGGAAAATGGATTGTGATAGAGTTAGAAAAAGATGATTTATTGGTGCATTTAAGAATGACAGGGAAATTTTTTTATCGAAAAGAAAAAGAACCACTGGAAAAACATCAACATATTGTTTTCTTGTTAGATAATCAAGAAGAATTACGATTTCATGATGTTAGAAAATTTGGAAGAATGAAATTAATTCCAAAAGAACTTATAGAAAAAGTTCCACCATTTACAGAACTGGGACTAGAACCTTGGGATCAAAATCTAACAGTAGATTATTTAAAAGAAAAATTTCAAAAGAAATCGCTTCCGATTAAAACAACCCTCTTAGACCAATCCATTATGACGGGAATTGGAAATATTTATGATGATGAAATTCTCTTTGCTTCTAAAATAAATCCGTTGAAAAAAACCAATCAACTATCTAGGAAAGAAATGAAAGCCATTATTGAAAATACAAGAAAAATTTTGGAAAAAGCAATTCAAGAAGGAGGTACTACCATTCGAGATTATACTTCTGAAGAAGGCGTAACAGGATTATTTCAAAATAGTCTATCCGTGCATACCAGAGTAGGAAAACCTTGTCCAAACTGTAAAACGATCATCCAAAAGATAACCATTGCTGGTAGAAGTACGTATTATTGTCCAAATTGCCAAAAAGAGTAAAAATTTTCTATTTTTCTTCCTTTTATCACGAAAAAGAAACATTTCAGAACATTTTATTTGCATTTTGCATAAAATAGTGGTATAATTTAAGCTCATATGAAAAAAGGAGGGAAAAAAGTGAAACAAATAGAAATTACTAGAATTGAAGTAACAAATCCAATGATTGAAAAATATTTGAATACGATTAAGTTTTGGGATGAAGAAAGATGTTTTCTTCCTGCTTTGATGAGTAATGAATCAGAAAAACCAAATTCTTTTTTAGGAATTTTCTATGGTGATCAATTTTTAGGTGCCTCTGTTTATAAAATAAATCATGAACAATCAAAAGCAAATATTCAATTGATGAACGGAAGCATTCAACACCAAGAAGAAATTAAAGATTATTTTTCAGAAAAAGCAGCTAGCTTTTTAATGAATCATGATGGAGATATGGAAATCACAATCGAACATTTTAATCGTGATGGAAAGCAACTAGTCTTTTCCATAGCCAAATAAAAATGAAGAAACTAAGATTTCTTCATTTTTGGTTTATTTTGATATTCCTCTTGTATATATTTTTCTTTTTTCTTTTCCGGCAAAATACAAGCATAAACACTAGTTACCTGTAATTCATACTGCAACATAGGAAAATCTTTCGAAAACGTTGTAAGAAGAGGGATAGAGACCTCTTTTTTGATTTGATTGAGATATTTTTTCCCAGATTCCGTAAATCCTAAAACACGAAGATATTCGATCTTTTGAAAACGACTAGCTTTTTCTTTGGTAAAATTGCAGAGAATATGAATCAGCATTCGATTGATTTTATTATAAGTATAACGTTTTGTTTTGATTTTTTGTACCAATTCTTCCCAAGAAGTAGCTTCATGAATCGCTTTTAAAATACGGTTTTCAATTCCTTCATCGACAGTTTGATAAATACTTAAATCATCACAGCTTTCTATCTTATATTTTAAAAACGGAAAGTAATTTTCTAATAAAAAAATAGAATTTTTCATTGCCAAACAAGTTTCTTTCGGCACATATTTTTGCCATTTCTGATCTTGAATGAAATGTTTTCGAATACTAGTAGCACTAGAAATAGTAGAATCATCGAAGTTAGTACTATGGTAATCATTGGTTCTAGAGATAGAAATAGGTTGGATAGAAGCATCCTGGTGAAAGATTTCTTTCACATAGGAAAAAGCAAGTAAATCATTGGGCTTGTCAATACGAATTCCAAATAACTTTTCTAGGGCAAGATTGGTACTAGTAGGGTAGTTGTTTCCGGAATCTAAATACTGCTTTACTTCCTTTTGATAAGTAGTTTGTTGCTGTTTTAATTGAAAAATTAAATTTTGATAATCAAAATTGCTTTCACTTCCAAAAACGAGATATTCCACTTTACATTCTTTTAAAATCTGAATTGCTCCTTTCGCGAAAATATCAGCACTTTGCGTTGCAAAAGGGAAGGGGAGTTCAATCACTAAATCAACACCATAGTTTAAACAAATTTCCGTTTTTTCCCATTTTGTTAAAATACTAGGAATTCCTCTTTGTGTAAAAGAGCCAGACAAAACTAAAACAATAATAGAATCAGGAAATATCTCTTTAATTTTGTTTAAATGATAAAGATGTCCATTATGAAAAGGATTATATTCACAGATAATACCAATCACTTTTTTCATACTATCCCCCATTTCTTTTTCTTATTTTATCATTTTTTCTCTTCTTTTCCAAGAAATCATTTGACAAATTTCAGAATTTTCGCTAAAATAAAGAAGCATTTTGGAGGAACACAATGAAAAATATATTATTAGATTTAGATTCTATTACTTATTTTTTACATACCAAAAGAAATTGGGAGAAAGAAGCTTATGAAAAAATATTGCAGCAAGGAATTCGATCTTTAGAAAATCAAAAAATAATTGGAATTACCAAGAATTCAAAAAGAGCCGAACTTTTGTTAAGAAAAATGCATCTTTCCCATCTTACTTTATGGGAAGAATGTTCTCAAAAATCGATGACCATTCCAACCATTTTACAAAACTTTCATCTTTCTAAAGAAGAAACAGTAGTAGTTTCAGCTTCCACCTATTACTTCATGCAAGCAAAACTGTTACATATGACAACAGTTTATTGGGAAACATTTGGCAATCATCCAGTGGAGACTATGAATAAAATTGAAAAATTAGAAGAATTAAAAGAATTAGAACAAGAACATCCAAAAAAAGAAATCGCTTCTATTTACATCGATTCTAAATTATTATCTCTTTTAGAAAATATTTCACAAACTAAAATTTCTGATAATCTTCTAGATTTTGCAAATACCAATCCTACTATTGCTTATACCATGAATCCTTATCAAGGATTCAAATTTCAAAGAAGAAATGTAAAAGTTTGTTTTGTAAATACCCATACAAATGATTGGTTAGATGTGAATTATGAGGATGAAATAAGAATAGAAGACTTTCAAAAATATGTTTTCAAACAACTAAAAAAGTAGAACAGGAATTAGAAAAACTTTCAATAATTATGAAATAAGATGTAATTCGTTTAGAAGAAACAAACATTCTATTATCAAAAATGAAAAGAAAATAAAAAAAAATACGAATTTACTTGATATTACAGAAGTTTTATGGCAAAATATTATTTTAGAAGTTCCTTTGAAACTTTCTGCTATGAAAGTTTTCAATGAATATCAAGGGGATAAGATGGAGACTAGTAGCAAAGATAGTTTTCAAAACACAAAGAATCCTTTTCGTGAACTAAAAGATAAAATGAGAGAGGAGTGAGAATATGGCAGTACCATTTCATAAAGTATCAAAAACAAGAAAAAGAATGAGAAGAAGTCACAATGCATTAACTCCAGTGGGAACTTATCAATGCCCTAACTGTGGAGAAGCAATTAGACCTCATAGAGTATGTCCAAAATGTGGTTTCTACAAAGGAAAAGAAGAAATAAAGAAAGATGCTGAATAGGCATTTTTTTCTTTTTAATGTTGAAAAGAGAAGAATTTTTTTCATAATTCGATCTTTTTTGAAAAACTTTATGATTATAGTAAACTAGATAAGGAGAAAAAAATGAAAATATATCTTGATCTAGTTTTTTTGATTAATTTTTTCTTTGATTGGATGCTTCTAGCAACGGTTAAAATTGTGTTAAAACAAAGAATCAAATGGAAACGGTTGCTACTAGGAAGTTTGGTAGGAGCTTGTAGTATCTTTTTCTTATTTTTACCTCTAAATTCTTTCACCTTGTTTTTCCTAAAAGTCCTCATCGCACTTTTGATGATTCGAGTAAGCTTTGGTTATCAAGATTTAAAAACTTATTTACAACAAATTTTATATCTTTATTTGATTAGTATTTTATTAGGAGGGTTTCTGTATTATTTAAATTTAGAATTTTCTTATCAGAATATAGGAATCATCTTTTTTCATAACGGGTATAGTATCAATTATCTTCTATTAATAATATTAAGCCCTATTATTCTTTATTTTTATCTAAAACAAGATAAAACTTTAAAGAACATTCATCATTTCTCCCTTTCTCTACAACTTACTTATCAAGGAAAAACGTATAAATATCAAGCTTATTTAGATACTGGAAATAAACTTTATGATCCATATTTTCATAAACCAATTGTGTTACTTTATGATCCAAAATTTCCCAAAATCAAAAACCCAATTTATATTCCATATCAAACAGTAGAGCATACCTCTATATTAGAAGGATTTATCGCAGAAAAAATTGAATTAGAAACGGGAAAGATTATTTCGAAACCATTGATTGCTTTCAGTAAAAAAAGCTTCCAAATTCCAAATACACAAGTTTTATTACATCAGGATTATTTAGAATAAGAAACGACATTTTTTTTCTCATCTTTTTTCTATACTAAATATATAACGCATATAATGAATTAAAGGAGGAAATGTATGATTAGTTTATTATTATTAGTTGGAAGTATTTTAAATCGAGCAGGATCTTTATTTTATGTAGGAGCAACAGATATTTTACCACCACCGTTAAAAAAAGAGGAAGAAGAGTACTACTTATTAATGGCTGCGGATGGTGATTTATTTGCGAGAGATAAGTTGATTGAACATAATTTAAGATTAGTTGTTTTTTTAGCTAAAAAATATGAAAATACAAGAGTAGATTTAGAAGATTTAGTTAGTATTGGAACAATTGGTTTAATAAAAGGAATTAAAACATTTTCCAAGGAAAAAAATATTAAATTAGCTACCTATGCATCTAGATGTATTGATAACGAGATTTTAATGTATTTAAGAAAAAATAAAAAAGTTAGAACAGAGATTAGTTTTGATGAATCTTTAAGTTATGATCCGGATGGAAATGAACTGAGATTAGAAGATATTTTAGGAACGGAACCAGATATTGTAACCAAAAATTTAGAACATGAGACAGAAAAAAATTTAGTCATGGAAGAAATTAATAAGTTAAATGAAAGAGATCGAGAAATCATTGTTTTGAGATATGGATTATTAGGAAAGAAAGAATTAACACAAAAAGAAGTAGCAGATAAATTAGGAATTAGTCAATCATATATTTCTAGAATTGAAAAGAAAGTAATTAAAAGATTGAGAAGTTTAGTAAGATGTTAAAGAATAGTAAAATCTATTCTTTTTCTTTACTTTTTCTTTCATTTTAGTAAAATGAGATTAGGTGATAAAATGCAACGTTATTTTGCTGATAGGAAAGAAAAAGATATATTTACATTATCTCAAGAAGATTCTTACCATGTTACTATCGTAATGAGAATGCATAAAGAAGATCAAGTAGAGGTTGTGTTCCAAAATAAATTATATTGGACTAAAATTGTTTCCCTTCATCCTGCTGTAAAAGTAAAAATCATAAAAGAGGAAGAAGTACATTCTTGTTCTCCAATGGTAACGATTGTCCAATCATTAGTCAAGGAACAGAAAATGGATTATATTCTTCAAAAAACAACGGAATTAGGGGTAGAGAAGATAATTCCCTTTTTTGCGGAAAGGTCAGTTGTCAAACTAGAATGGAAAGAAGAAAAAAAGAGAGAAAGATGGCAAAAAATTGTAAAGGAAGCTTCAGAACAATCGAAACGCCATAGTATTCCGAAAATTGAAAAAGGAATTTCCCTGAATGAATTATGCAACATATCAGAATATGATGTTAAATTTTTATGTACAGTAAACGAAAAAAAACAAAATTTGAAAAAAGTATTATCAAACTTATCAGAACGTGCTAGAATATTATTTGTAATAGGACCCGAGGGTGGTTTTACAGAACAAGAAGAAAAGAGTCTAGTGGAACATGATTTTATTCCAATTTCTTTAGGAAATACAATTTTAAGAACAGAAACAGCATCTACTTTCATCATGAGTGTTGTTCGATTTTTAGATATGAGGTAAAGTATGAAAAATGTTTTGAATAATTTAGTAAGTAGTGAACTTTTATTTGTTTATAGTTTAATTATTTTAGTAGTGATCTTTATTATGATTATTTTAATAATTGATAGAAAACAAAGTAAGAAGAAACCACAAAATATATTTGATACCTTAAATATGAAAATTATTGAGGATGCGCAAGAAGAACAGGAAACCATAATCGAAAAGAAGGAAGAAGAAGTTACCAAAATCGATGAAACGGTTCAAAAAATAGAAGAATATGTAGAAAGTAACTTAGAAAAAACACAAGCCCAAATTCGCGTGGAAGAAATTAAAAAAGCGTTAGAAGAAGCACAGGTAGAAGAACAAATACAAGAAGATAAATTTGATAAGTTTGAAAAAGAACAGGAACAAAACGCAATTATTAGTTATCATGAATTAAAAAAATCTTTTGATCAACTGTATCAAGAGAATGAAAAAAATCAATATTTAGAAGATGATCAAATTCCCATTAATATACAAGAATTATATGATTTAAAGAAAGAGGAAACAGAAGTTTTAGAAGAAGAAAAAGAAGAAACGAAAAAAGTAGTAATACAAGATTTAACGGATATTTTACCAAAAAAAGAATCAAAATCTACCTTTAAAAGTAGTCCTTATATTTCTCCCGTATATGGCATTCAACAATCTACTTTAGAAGAAAAGAAAGTCAATCAAGAATTAGAACATGCCAATGATTTCTTAAATAATTTAAAAGAATTAAAAAATAATTTAGATTAGAAGGTTCATTCCTTCTTTTCCTTTGAAGAAAAAATATTTTTTTAAAAATGGAATGATTCATGCTATAATGGTTTTAGAATCGAAGAGGAGTTTTAGTATGGCAAAAAGAAAAAAGAAAAAAGAAAGTGCAAAAAAAAGTTTTGAACATTGGACAGAATTAATAGGATTAATGATGATCATTATTAGTATCCTTAGTATTGTACCAGAACCATTGGGAATCATTGGACAAATTGGAGCAAGCTTTGCGATGTTTTTAATTGGAACTGGATATCAAATCTTACTATTGATAACTCTGATTTTAGGTTTTTATGTTGTTTATAAAAGAGAATGGCCTGATTTTTTTACAAGCAGATTAATAGGATTTTATGTAATTGTAGTTGGTCTCATTGTTCTTTCACATTTGAATTATGTAACAGCGAATCATGGAGATATTTTAATTGTATTTCAAGATACAGTAGATAATTTATTAGAAAATTTTTCGAATAGTTTAAATGGAAATGTGATTACATTAAAGGGAGCAGGGATTATTGGAGCTTCCATTAGTACATTATTTTATAAATTATTTGATGTAATAGGTACTTATATTGTATCCTTTATTTTAATTGCTTTAGGAATTGTCTTAACAACAGGAGTTGATTTATTAGCTATTTTATTAAAACCATTTCAGAAAAAGAAAAAGAAAAAACCATCTTTGGAAGATACAGGTGTCATTGTAAATGATTCTTCTGTGATTCAAGATGCTCTTACTCAAGTAGAAAGTAAAGAAGATAATAAGATTAAAATTCATAGTATTGATGAAATTACACATTTGAAAGAGGAACCACCAAAACCAGAACTAGATCCATTAAATAGTAAAAATGTCACTAGTGTTGGACCAGTAAATTCGGTTTCTCCACCTACAGAGTCTTTTTCGGAAGTAAAGATTAACGATCATACCAATTATCATTATAAGCTTCCTTCTTTATCCATTCTAACTCCTGCTAAGAAAAAACCAGCAGGAAGTAATAATGAAATGATAGAAAATTATATTATGAAGTTAGAAAAGGTTTTAAAGGATTTTGGAATTACGGCAAAAGTAGTAGAAGTGAATGTAGGACCAAGTGTTACGCAATATGAATTGGAAATTTCTTCTGGAACGAAAATGAGTAAAATCACAAGCTTAAGTAAAGAAATTTCTTTAGCACTTGCGAAAAAAGATGTTCGTATTCAGGCTCCTATTCCTGGAAAAAGTACCATTGGAATTGAGCTTGCTAATGATACCGTTACTCCTGTTGGTTTAAGAGAAATTTTAGAAAGCTTTCCAGCAAATAAAGAAAACAGTAAATTGATGGTTGCTTTAGGAAAAAATATTATGGGAAATAGTATCTTTTGTGAAATTGATAAAACACCGCATTTGTTAGTAGCAGGAGCAACTGGTTCTGGTAAATCTGTTTGTATTAACTGTATTATTGCTTCTTTATTAATGAGAACAAAACCATCGGAAGTAAAATTAGTTTTAGTAGACCCGAAAAAAGTAGAATTAAGTATGTATAACGGAATTCCGCACTTATTAATTCCTGTTGTAACAGATCCTAGAAAAGCAAATGATGCTTTAAAAAGAATTGTTCGCGAAATGGAAGATAGGTATGATAGGTTTAGCGATAAAGGAGTAAAAAATATCGCCACTTATAATGAATGGGTGGATAAGCAAAATGAACAACTACCAGAAGAAGAACAAATGCAACATATGCCATATATTGTAGTGATTGTTGATGAGCTTGCTGACTTAATGCTAGTAGCTAGTAAAGAAGTAGAAGATTCGATTATGCGTATTACCCAAATGGCACGTGCTGCGGGAATTCATTTAATTATTGCTACACAAAGACCATCTACCGATGTTATTACAGGTGTTATCAAAGCAAATATTCCTTCTAGAATTGCTTTTGCAGTATCTTCTAATATTGATTCTCGTACCATTCTAGATCAAAGTGGAGCAGAGAAATTATTAGGAAAAGGAGATATGTTATTTTCTCCTATGGGTGATATTACGCCATCTCGTGTACAAGGTGCTTATGTTTCGGATGAAGACTTACAAAAAATCGTAGATTATACGATTTCTCAACAAAAAGCTCAGTATGATGAGAGATTTATGAATTTAGGAAGCAATAGTGAGCAGGATGAAATGAGCGTAGAGCAAGTAAAAGATGCTGATGAAGAGTATGATGATCCACTTTATAATGAGATCGTAGAGTTTGTGATTACGAGTGGTAAAGTAAGTGCTTCTTTATTACAAAGAAAGTATCGCTTGGGATATAATCGTGCAGCTAGAATTATTGATTTATTAGAAGAAAGAGGAATTATTGGTCCACAGAATGGTTCTAAGCCAAGAGAAGTTTTAGTAAAATTAGAAAGTGAGGAAGAGTAAGAATTCTTTCTTCTTTTTTTATTTCAACTTTTCTACTTGTCTAAAACTGTAAAATTTTTAGTTTTTTAAAAAAAATTACGATTTTTTAAGTTATTTTCCTTTTTTTCTAAATAATACTATAGAGGGTAAAATATTTATCTTCTAAAAAAGAAAGGAGGAAAAATGAATGTTCAAGAACAACTAAGATTTTTAAAACTCTGTAGTGATACTACCTTTAAATATCTTTATAAGAATCCTAAGTTTAAACCTTGGTTTGATGAAATTATCTTAGAAAAGTGTGGTCTTGATTTATCCGGTTTTGAACTTGTGGATAATGAAGATAATTCTGGGAATCATTTCAAAGATTATCGGATGGATTTAGTCTTAAAAAAAGATGATACGATTGTGATTATAGAAATGAATGATTCTTATTATCCCCATCTAAGAATCAAAAACTATAGTTATCTTTATCGTTTAGCGGGAAAAAGACTAGAATCCGGAGAAAGTTATTATCCTACAGAAACCAAATTGATTCTTTTTAATAACTTTCATCATGAAAAAGTACGAAAAGTGAAAGAAGCAAATTATCGATTGATGGAACCCAATATAAAAGATGTCATAAAAGATATTGAAAGTTATGAAATTTATTTACCAGAATTTCAAAAACCATGTTATGATAGTAGTGAAATAGAGGTAAGACTTTCTTTATTTCAAAAAGAAAGTTATGAAGAGATGAGAAAGATAACCAAAAATCCTAAGGATTTAAAAGTGATTGAAGAATTGGAGAGATTAGCGATGGATGAAAAATTTATTTATGATTATGATCATGAAGCAGTAAGAAGAAAAGAAGAGAATTCCATTCGAAGGGATTCTTTTGAAGAAGGTGTTACACAAAGAAATATGGAAATTGCCAAATCCATGTTAAAAGAAAAAATAGGATTAGGAGTAATTTCTAAGTGTACAGGCTTATCATTACCAGAAATTCATCAGTTGAAGAAGAAAGAATGTTAACATGAATATTCTTTCTTCTTTTTTTATTTCTACTTTTCTACTTGTCTAAAACTGTAAAGTTTTTGGCTTTTTGAAAAATTTTTAAAGTTTTTTAAGACATTTTCCTTTTTTTCTAAATAATACAATAGAGGGTAAAATATTTATCTTCTAAAAAAGAAAGGAGGAAAAATGAATGTTCAAGAACAACTAAGATTTTTAAAACTCTGTAGTGATACTACCTTTAAATATCTTTATAAGAATCCTAAGTTTAAACCTTGGTTTGATGAAATTATCTTAGAAAAGTGTGGCCTTGATTTATCTGGTTTTGAACTTGTGGATAATGAAGATAATTCTGGGAATCATTTCAAAGATTATCGGATGGATTTAGTCTTAAAGAAAGAGGATACGATCGTGATTATAGAAATGAATGATTCTTATTATCC
>CANPVK010000029.1 GCA_947581715.1 uncultured Bacilli bacterium | reverse complement strand
GGGGGGGGGGTACAATATTAATATATAAAGGAGGAGAGATGTAATGAAGAAAAAATTGTTAAGTTTATTAATGGTAGTAGCATTCGTAATAGCAGGCTTACCAACGGTTGTAAAAGCAGATGTAACACCAGGAAGCTGGGCATTTATCATTGTTGGAGATCCAGCAGATGAAGATTATCATGTATATGATATTTTAAACATCAAAAAGGGTGGAGCACAACAATATGATGAATTTACTTTTAATTACAGAAATTGGGAATTTAAACCAACACAAGATATTACAAGATTAAGTTTAAAGGTAAAAACAGAATCTAATCCAATGATTAAAACACAATATGATAAACATACTTTTACTTGGCGTCTAGAGGGAGAAAAAACAATAGAAGCATTGGAATATAATGGATTCAGTGAAGGTGCTAGTAAAACAATTCATGTAATTGGAAATGGAACTTTAAAAATTAAAAGTTTACGTTATCAATCAATGAAAAATGAAGAAGGACAGACTTTATATAAAATATTATATCAAGAAAATCCTATTAAAATTTTAGTAGATGGAAGTTATAAAGAAGCCGCTTATGAAAGTATAGAAGCTTTCCAAGCAGATTATGATAATATTAAAGACAATCTTTATAATATGAATTATGCTCATATTGATGCTCCAGCTACTTATCAAGAAGGTATGTTCGAACTTGGTGATAATTTTATCGAACAGAATACGGGAGCAATGACAAATGAGGAATATCAAGACTTATTAAAATATTTTGATTTTGATGAAACCCATTATCAAGCATCTTTAACAGATGGATATTTAGTAATTACTGGGGCAAGTGATGAAGAAGCAAAAAATATTCCAATGATAGGTGAATCTGTTTCTTCTAAAGAAGGATATATTGTTTCTGATAAAGAAGAATTTGATTCTAGTTATCAATCTTTAAAATTAGAAGATATTTCTGATCAAATAACAGAACAACAACAAACTGGTATTCGTGTTACAGGAGAAAAAGAATTAATCGCTTTATATGATATTTCAGCAATGAACGATGAAACAAAAGAAGAAATTAAATTAAAAGATGGAAATTATGAAGTATGGATTAAACTTACAGATAAAATGAGAGATTACTTAAGCCGTTATCCTGATACTAAATTTACTGCTGCTTATGTTGAAAATAATGAAGTAAAAGAAATCTTCCAAGCAGAAGTAAAGGAAGATGATGGTGGAACTAGATATTTAGTATTTACAACAACACATTTTAGTAACTATGCAATTCTAGGACAAAATGTAGAAGTAACGCAAGCTGAAAAAGATGCTTGGAAAAAAATGAAAGCAGAAGTAGGAACAGATACAGAAGGGGAATCTGGAAATACCCAAACTTCTGATAAAGAAAATCCAAAGACTTCTGATCCCGTTATGATTAGTGCTACGTTATTCACATTAGGATTGGTTGGAATTTTATTTACTTCTCACGTTATGAAAAGAAGAATGCAATAAAAAGTGATTGATATCACTTTTTTCTATCAAAATAGGAAAGATGTGAAAAGATGAAAATCGTTAATAAAAGAAAGAAAAAATTACGTTTAAGACTTTGGGTAATTATTGTGTGTTTCTTTCTTTTCTTTTTCTTTTTGATTTATGGTGGATTCAAATTGTATCTTTGGTGGGATGAAGGAAAAAAATTAGCTTCTTTGGAAAAAGAAATTTCTAATCTGACAGAAGTAGTAGAAAAAGAAATTCCTATTCAAGAAATAGAAAAATTGGAAGAAGAAGAAAAAAATAATACTTCTAAAAAAGAAAGTGATTATTTTTATTATATGAAAGTTCCTTTTTTAGAAGTGGACTTTACTAAATTAAAGGAAAAAAATTCTGATACGGTTGGTTATATTAGAGTAAATGGTACCAATATCAATTATCCAATCGTTTATAGTGGAGATAATTCTTATTATTTAACTCATGCTTTTGATCGAAGTAAAAATTATGCAGGTTGGGTATTTTTAGATCAAGAAAATAATTTAGATAATTTAAGTGATAATACTGTAATTTATGGACATGGAAGACTGGATATGACAGTATTTGGAAGTTTAAAAAATGCTTTAACGAAAGAATGGCAGGAGAAAAAAGAAAATTATAGTATCCAAATTTCAACTTTAAATTATAATTATGTATTTCAAATTTTTTCTATTTATACCATTCCAGCAGAGTCTTATTATATTCAGACTAGTTTTTCTTTCTTAGAAGAAAAGCAAGCTTGGTTAACTACTATGAAAGAAAGAAATCAAGCAATACAAACATCCGATGTAACTACAAGTGATTCTATTTTAACTCTTTCTACTTGTAAAGATAATAATGGGACTAGAATTGTAGTACATGCTAAATTAATCAAAAAAGAACAGAGAGGAATGATTTTTGAGGAAAATTAAGTTTTAACTCATTTTCTAAGTTTGATAGAAGATGAGTTATTTTTTTCTTTTCCAAAACCACAAATTTTGACTTTTTTTCTTGTTTCCTTCTATTTTTATGTTATAATGTATATAGTAAAAGAGAGTAGAAGAATGAAAAGAGGGTAAATTATGGATAGTGAAGTAGTAGAATTATACTTAGATGATATTATTCCAAATCGTTTTCAGCCAAGAGAAGTTTTTCATGAAGAAGCATTAAAAGAATTATCAGAATCTATTAAAAAGCATGGAGTAATTCAACCAATTATTGTGAGAAAAATAGGTGATAAATACGAAATTATAGCCGGAGAAAGAAGATATAAAGCTACTGCTATGGCAGGACTTACGAAAATACCAGCTATCGTTCGTAATTTTGATGATAAAGAAGCTTCTAAAGTTGCCCTTTTAGAAAATCTACAAAGAAAAGATTTATCCGCAATAGAAGAAGCAAGAACTTATCAGAAAATATTAGAATTAGATTCTATGACGCAAGAAGAATTAGGACATACAATGGGAAAGTCTCAAGCAGCAATTGCGAATAAAATGAGATTGTTATCTCTTCCAGATGAAGTACAAGAAGCACTATTAAAAGATCAAATTTCAGAACGTCATGCAAGAAGTTTATTAAATTTAGAAAATAGTGTAGATCAAGTAAATATGCTAAAAAAAGTAATCGAAAATAGAATGACGGTAAGAGAATTAGATAATGAAATTAAAGAAATGAAAGCAAATTCTTCTACAGACTTAAAAGATAATATGCCAGAAATAACTGAAACAGGTCCTAAAATAGAAGTAGCAAATAAAATGGATGCTTTATTAAGAAGTAACCAAAAACCACAATCTAATCAAGAAAAATCTTTTGTAGAAGAATATGATTTTTTAGATATTCCGGAACCACAAGAAGATTTAGATATTTTAGATGATGAAGTAGAAGAAATCCAAATTGAACAACCGGAATCAAAACCACAACCTAATATGAAAACAATAGATGATCTTTTAAAAACAACACAAGTATATAATTTAAACGATGCAATCAATGAAATAAAAGGAGTAACCGCAAAACTACAAAATAAAGGATTTGAAATAAGAGTAGAAGAAATGGATTTTGAAAATACTTATCAAGTAATAATCAAAATAGAAAAAAACAAATAAAAAAGTAGAACTTCTACTTTTTTTTTCGAAAAGCATTTCCTATTTCCATAGAATTTGCTAAAATAGAAGAGTACAAAAGAGAAGGTGTTAGTATGGGAAAGATTATATCATTGGTAAATCAAAAAGGTGGAGTAGGAAAAACGACAACTAGTATTAATCTTTCTGCATCCTTAGCTTATTTAGGAAAAAAAGTGTTATTAATAGATTTAGATCCACAAGGAAATACCACAACAGGAGTAGGAATCAATAAAGGAGATATTGAAAATAGTGTACATGAAGTATTAATTGGAGAATGCGAAATTACGGAAGCTATCGTCAAAACCAAACAAAAAAATCTTTATGTATTACCAGCAACCATTAATTTAGCAGGATTAGAAGCAGAATTAAGAGAAAAAGGAAAAAATAACCAAGGATTTATAAAAAATGCCCAACTAAAAACCTTTTTAGACCCCATTAGAAATTTATTTAATTATATTATTATCGATTGTCCTCCTTCTTTAGGTTTAATCACAACAAATGCTTTAACAGCTTCTGATTCTGTGATTATTCCTGTTCAATGTGAATTTTTTGCCTTAGAAGGAATTACACAATTATTAAATACCATTATGTTAGCACAAAAGAACCTAAATCCCAATTTAGATATTGAAGGGGTATTACTGACCATGTTAGATGCCAGAACACTTTTAGGATTAGAAGTAGTAGAAGATATTAGAAGATTCTTCAAAGAAAGAGTTTATAATACCATTATTCCAAGATTAATCAAATTAACAGAAGCACCATCTCACGGAAAACCAATGATAGCTTATGATCCAAAACATAGGGCAACAGAAGCCTATTTGAATTTAGCAAAGGAAGTGATTGAAAGAAATGGAAACGTCTAGAAGAAAAGCCTTAGGAAGAGGGCTAGAAGAATTATTTAATAATGAACCATTAGACTATGAAAAAATGGAAGAAAAAATCATTAATTCTTCTACCAATGAAGAGATTGTTGAAATTCCTTTATCAGAATTAAGAAGTAATCCTTATCAGCCAAGAAAAAACTTTGATGAAGCAGCCTTAAAAGAATTAGCAAGTTCTATCAAAGAACATGGTGTTTTTCAACCAATAATTGCCAAAAAGAGTATCAAAGGATACGAAATTATCGCTGGAGAAAGAAGAGTAAAAGCTTCTCAATTAGCAGGAAAAGAAACGATTCCAGCTATTATTCGTGATTTTTCCGATCAAGATATGATGGAAATTGCTCTACTAGAAAATCTACAAAGAGAAAACTTAAATCCATTAGAAGAAGCTCTTGCCTATAAAAAATTATTAGTAGAACTTTCTTTAACGCAAGAAGCTTTAGCAACTAGATTAGGAAAAAGTAGAAGTCATATTACTAATATGATAGGATTATTATCTTTACCAGAAGAAGTAAAAGACTTTATTATGGCAAATAAACTATCCATGAGTCATGCTAGAATTTTAAGTAAAATGGAAAACCCAGAAAAAATTAAAGAACTAGCAAATAAGATAGTAGTAGATGGACTAAGTGTTAGAGAAGTAGAGGAATTATCTCATGATACAACATTAGAAAAGAAAAATACCCAAGTAAGACATCAAACAACTCAAAGAGAATATAAAGGAATAGAAGAAGAACTAAAAGAAAAATTAGGAACAAAAGTAAAAATTAAAAATAATAAAATAGAAATTAGTTTCGTAAACCCTAACGATTTAAATCGAATACTGGAAATCATTGGTTTAGAAAATGAATAGGTGATTATATGATAGAGAAGTTTCTCATCAAAGAAATATATTTACCAGTCATTTATATTGGTATAGCAGTATTGGTAAATAGCTTTTTCAAAAAAATGATTGATAAAATTATCAATAGAAAACAAAAAAACTTAATAAAAAATAGTTATAATTATAAAAAAACAGAAACTTTTAAAGTACTATTAAAAAATATAATCAAATATACAATCATTATTTTCTTAATCCTAGCCATTTTAACAGTATATGGAGTAAATGTAAATTCTGTATTAGCTAGCTTAGGAATTGCCGGAATTGTAATAGGACTTGCCTTACAAGATTTAGCCAAAGATATCATAGCAGGGTTTAGTATTATTTTAGAAAATCAATATGCAATTGGTGATATTATTTCCATATCCGGTTTTAAAGGAGAAGTCATTTTTCTAGGTTTAAAAACAACCAAAATAAAAAATTATGAAGGACAAGTAAAGATTATTGCTAATAGAAATGCAACTGATATCATTAATTATAGTATGGAAACTTATTTAGCGATTGTAGATATCGATGTTAGCTATGAAGAAAATAATGAAAATGTAGAAAAAGTATTAACAAATTTAGCAGAAGAACTAACGAATACCTTACCAAATTTAAAAGGAGAAGTAGAATTATTAGGAATTCAAGAATTATCTTCTTCTTCTGTGAAATATAGAATGATAGCTCCAACAAAAGCAAATTATTATATAGAAATAGAAAGAAAAATGCGAAAAGCAATAAAAGAAAGATTGGATAAAGAAAAAATTAAAATTCCATATCCACAAATTGAGGTGCACAATGGAAAGTAAACAATATCAATTAGGAGATAAAGTGATTATGAAAAAACAACATCCTTGTGGAAGCAATGAGTGGGAAATTATGAGACTAGGGGTAGATATTAAAATTAAATGTTGTAATTGTGGAAGAACAGTAATGATTCCCAGAATCGAATTTAATCGTAAATTAAAAAAAGTAGAAAGTAATGAGGAGAAGTAGTATGAGAGAGAAAAAAAAGTTAAAACTGAAAAAGTTTTACTTACATCCAATAACAGCCTTTATTTTACTAACTTTTTTAGTGATGGTATTAAGTGGAATTTGTTCTTTATTTCAAATGCAAGCAACCTATCAAACAATCAATGCAACAACAGGAAAATTAGAAACAACCCTAGTTACTGTTGAAAATTTATTTGGATTTGAAGGATTAAAATACTTGATTAGTAATGCCACGAAAAACTTTATTAGCTTTACTACGTTAAGTACCTTATTAGTAGCACTAATTGGATTAGGAATAGCGCAAGCAACAGGATTTATAGATACTTTTATCAAAAGAGTGTTAGTAAAAATTGATAATAAAAAAATAACCTTTATCATTATTTTTCTAGCAACAGTATCGAGTTTAATCAATGATATCGGTTATGTTATTTTAATTCCAATTGCGGCCTTAATATTCTTAAAAAACAATAGAAATCCATTAGCTGGTATTATTGCCGCATTCTCAGGAGTAGCTTTTGGATATGGAATTACCATGTTTGTTGGTTCTATGGAAGTAAATTTAATTTCTACATCAGAATTAGCAGCTAGATTAATTGATTCTACTTACCACGTAGCCTTAACATCAAATTTAGTTATTATTATAGTAACCTCTATCATTCTATCAATTGTTGGAACAATTATTATAGAAAAAATTATCATTCCTAAATTAGGAAGATATAAAGATTTCAATGATTTATCCAAAACAGAAGAAATAGAAATTATAGAAACTGTGGAAGAAGAAGAACAAAGAAAATTAGAAATAGAAATTCGTGAAAAAAAAGGAATGAAATATGCAGGAATCACAACTCTTATCTTTGGACTCATTTTTGTCTATTCCTTAATTCCAAATCTTCCTTTTTCAGGACTCCTTTTAGATATGACAGAACATACCTATTTAGGTCAAGTGTTTGGACCAAATTCTTATTTCCAAGATGGTTTTACCTTTATGGTATCATTATTCTTTATTTTAACAGGATTAGCTTATGGATTGGGAGCAAAAACAATTAAAAATGATAAAGAATTATTAGTAGATTCTAGTAAGTATATGGTAGAAGTAGCTGCTTTAATTCCAATGGTATTTTTTGCAACACAATTTGTTGCCGTATTTCGAAAAACTAACATTGATACCATCTTAACAGCTTGGGGAGCTAACTTAATCAATCATCTAGACTTTACAGGTATTCCTTTAATTATCTTAGTAATTTTAGTAGTAGCAATCGTAAGTTTAGCAAATACCACAACCACTTCGAAATGGGTAATTCTTGCTCCTGTTGTAGTACCAAAATTAATGCAAGCAAATATTTCACCAGAATTTACCCAATTCATTTTTAGAGCAGCAGATTCTATGACCAAAGGAATTACCCCTCTTCTTACTTATTTTGTGATTTATGTAGGATATCTAAATATTTATAATCCATATAAAAGAAGACCAATCACGATTGGTAAAGCGTTACGTTATATTGCCCCATATTGTTTCATCATTAGTTTTGTATGGATAGCAATTATTTTATTATGGTATCTAACAGGATTACCAGTAGGAATGCATTCTTATCCAACATTATAAAGATAACTTCATAAGGAAAGAAGTTATCTTTTTCCATATAAAAAAGTTTTTCATATCGAAACTTTCATGTTATAATACTAACTAAGAAAAGAGGGATCATAATGGGATTAACAGCAGGAATTGTAGGACTTCCCAATGTAGGAAAATCTACGCTATTCAATGCCATTACCAAAAAAAGTATTTTAGCAGCAAATTACCCATTCGCTACTATTGAACCAAATGTAGGAGTAGTAACAGTACCAGATAAAAGATTAGAGGTATTAAATCAGATGTATCAACCAGAAAGATTGATACCAACTGCCTTTGAATTTACGGATATAGCAGGTTTAGTAAAAGGAGCAAGTCAAGGAGAAGGATTAGGAAATAAATTTTTATCGCATATTAGAGAAACTGATGCGATTGTAGAAGTAGTAAGATGTTTTGAGAATGATGATATTATTCATGTAGAAGGAAAAGTAGATCCAATTCGTGATATTGAAATAGTAAATTTAGAGTTAATATTAGCAGATTTAGAAACGATTGGAAACCGAATTGAAAAAATAGAAAAGAAATCCCGTTCTACCAAAGAAAAAGATGATCTAATAGAATTAGAAGCACTACAAAAAGCCAAAACTGCCTTAGGACAAAATCAAGCACTAAGAACAGTAGATTTTACCAAAGAAGAAAAACAAGCCATCAAATCTTATAACTTTTTAACCATAAAACCAATTATCTATATGGCAAATATTAATGAAGAAGACATTGGAAAAGAAAAGAATCCTTTTGTTAAACAAGTACAAGAATATGCCGAAAAAGAAGGTTCTAAAGTAATCACCGTATGTGCTAAAATCGAAGAAGAACTAAGTCAATTAGAAGAAGAAGATCATCAAGAAATGTTAAATGCTTTAGGAATCGAAATGAGTGGTTTAGATCAATTAATTAAAGCAACCTATCATTTATTAGGCTTAGCAACTTATTTTACGGTAGGAAAAGATGAAGTAAGAGCATGGACTTTCCAAAAAGGAATGAATGCGAAAAGTTGTGCTGGAATTATTCATACCGATTTTGAGAAAGGTTTTATCCGAGCAGAAGTAATGTCTTATGATGATTTAGTTTCCTGTGGAAGTGAACTAAAAGTAAAAGAAGCAGGAAAAGCTAGATTAGAAGGAAAAGATTATATCATGCAAGATGGAGATATTTGCTACTTTAGATTTAATGTATAAAAATAAATAAGAGGAGAATAAAATGAATAAAATAGAAGTAATATATGATGAAGAAGATAATTCTTTAGAAACAGAAATGCAAAAAGAAGGAGAAACTTTTGCCTATATGATAATGAGTAGTATTCCTTATCAAGGAAAAAGTTTTGAAAATAGAATAGATATTATAACTTATTCAAAAGAAGATTCTTATTTGAAATCAGATCAAGAAATAGATCAAGAACAACAAAAATTAGTAGTAGAAATTAAAACAGCCTTATTACAAAAAACCATCTCTATCAATCCTGATTTAAAAAGGAAAAACCCAATAGAAGAGATAGGGCAAGCTATTTATAGTACAGAGGAAATCAATAATAGAAACTATGTACAAGAACTATTAGCCTACTATCGACAAAAAGGAATGTCAATTCAAACACCAAATTCAATAGAAAGGGGAAAAAATTATGGAAAATAAAATTTATTCCAAAGTATTTCTTTGGTTATTTATTGGATTACTAGTAACATTTTTAACGGGATTCTATACTACAACGAATCAAGATGCATTAGAAATAATTTATGCAAATGGTTTTTGTTGGATTTTAGCGATTATAGAAATTGGATTAGCCATTTTCTTTTCCGTTAGAATTCATAAAATGAAACCAACAACTGCCAAAATTTACTATTTAGCGTACACCTTTTTAAGTGGATTAACGTTTTCCTCACTATTTATTGTCTATCAATTAGAGTCAATCCTTTTTGTATTCTTAATAACCGCAATTTTATTTCTTATTTTTGCTCTGATTGGTCATTTCACAAAAATTGATTTAGGAAAAATTGGGATTTATCTAGTAATGATATTATTTGGAGTAATTATTTGTGGTATCGTAAATATTTTTCTAAAGAATGATACGTTTGATATCATTATTTCTAGCATTAGTATTATCGTATTTTTAGGATTTATTGCTTATGATATCCAAAAAATAAAACGATTAAATGGATACCTTGCTGAAGATAATTTAGCAGTACTGGGAGCATTTGAATTATATTTAGATTTTATTAATATCTTTATCGATTTATTAAGATTATTTGGAAAGAGTGATGACTAAAAGTCATCTTTTTTCATGAAAAAGAAACGAAAAAAACAATAGACATCTAGAAAAAGAAATGATATAGTAAAAATACACCCAGATAATTCCAAAAGAAGGCGATTGTAAAAGATCGTTTTTTTGGCGTTTAAGGAGGTAAAATGAAAAAAGAAGAAGAACAACTAGAAGAAAAACATCTAGAGCGAACCATTCAAGTGATCCGAAATAAAATATCAGAATTAGGACAAGAATTTTATGACAAAGAAGAAAAAATTCAAGAATTCAAAGAACTAATTTGGGATTCTAAACAAGATATGGATGCTGCAGAAATGCGCTTCATGATGGCAGAATCGGATAGCGAAGTAATACAAATGGAACGAAAAAGCAAATACTTTCAAACTTTATTTCGCATTCAAAACAATCCCTATTTCGCAAAAATTATTTTTGAAGACCAGGTAGGAAAAGAAGAAATTTATATTGGAATTACGCATGTAGAAGATAATTTAGAATATCTCATTCATGATTGGAGAAGTCCCATTTGCAGTCTTTTCTATGATTATGAAGTAGGACCAGCTAGTTATGAATCACCAGATGGAATCGTATCTGGAAATTTAAGTTTAAAAAGACAGTTCCAAATCAAAGATGGAAAAATGCAAGGAATTTTTGATACCAATTTGAATATCGATGATGAAGTATTACAGCAAGTATTATTAGAAGAATCCAATGATAAAATGAAAAATATCGTAAATACGATTCAACAAGAACAGAATCATGTCATTCGTAATACAGAAGATAAAAATTTAATTGTACAAGGAATAGCAGGTAGTGGAAAAACAAGTGTTGCTCTTCATCGAATTGCATTCTTACTGTATAAAATCAAAAATCTATCTTCCAATAACGTTTTAATCTTTTCCCCAAATAAAGTTTTTTCAGAATATATCTCGAACGTTTTACCAGAACTAGGAGAAGATAATACCCTCCAAACTACTTTTGATGGTTTTTTAGAAAGTAATATTGTAGAATTTCGAAAAGTAGAAGAATTCACCAAATTTATCGAAAGATATTATAAAAAAGAAAATAAAAACAAAAAATTAACAGCCTATAAACAAAGTAATCAAGCAATTTTAGATATGAAAAATTATATAGAATCTTGGATCAAAGAAGTAAGATTTATAGAAGATTATGAAACAAGAGATTTTACTTATACGAAGGAAGAATTAAATTATTTTCTTCATGAAAGATATAATCATTTAAAGTTTTGTGAAATCTTTCCTGTGATTGCAGATAAAATTTGTAATACGTATTATGATGGGAAACACAAAAATGGTAAAAAAATCATAGCAGATCTTTATCACAGATTAAACCAAAAAAGAGATTTCAAAGAAATCTATAAAAATTTTTATCTTAGTAAATTCTTTCAAGAACACTACCCAGATCCTTTATCGGATAGTGAAATCAATGGTTTTATCAATACGAAAGAACTTCTATATGAAGATGCTTGTTTATTTATCTATTTAAAAGGATTATTAGAAGGATTTTCTTATCGTGGAAGTATTAAACAAATCGTAATTGATGAAGCACAAGATTATAGTAAACTACAGTATTTGGTTATCAAAGAAATCTTTAAAAATGCTTCTTTTACGATTTTAGGAGATGTTAATCAAACAATTAATCCATACTATAAATATGAATCCTTACAAGAATTAAAAGAAATCTTTCCAGAAGATACCAGATACCTAGAACTAACCAAAACTTACCGTTCTAGTCAAGAGATTATTGCCTATACCAATCAAATCTTAAATTTAAAACACATCACAGCAATTCGAAAAGAAAACAATGTTCCCATTTTATTCCGAGATCATCATAATTTAAAGGAAAATTTGGAAAAAGATATCAAACAATTAAAAGAAAAATATAAATCAATTGCATTGATTGCCAAAACCGATCAAGAAGCAGTAAAACTTTATGAATTATTAAAACCAGAGATAAAAGAATTAAGCTTATTAGAAAGTAATACCGAAAAATTTAACAGAGATTTAATTGTCGTTCCCGCCTATACGGCAAAAGGATTAGAATTCGATTCAGTCATCATTTATACAGATTTAGAAAATAGATATCAAGAAGAAGAAAAATACCTCTATTATGTAGCCTGTACCAGAGCACAACATCAATTAATTATTTATAATCAAAAGTAAATAAATGTAAAAAAATACCTGGAAATAAGATTATTACTGTTAAAAAAAGAAAATAATGGTACAATAATCTTAGGAGGTAGAAGATGAAAAGTGTAGCAATCAAAGGAGTTAGAGAATTTGAAATCAAAGAGGTAGAAGAACCAACTCCAAGTGAAAAAGATGTATTAATTGAAGTAGAAAAGTGTGGAATTTGTGGTTCCGATATTCATTACTGGGAAAATGGAGAACCAGTTGGATTAATTATGGGTCATGAATTTAGTGGTACAGTAATTCATCCTGGAACAAGAACAGATTTACAAGTAGGAGATCGAGTAACGGGATTACCAATTTCTCCTTGTTTAGAATGTGATAGTTGTGAAACAGGAAATATTCAATACTGTAAGGATACTTGGACTCATGCAGTAGGATTATCGATGGATTATCCAGGAGGATTATCCAAGAAAATAAAAGTAAGACAAGATATGGTATTAAAATTACCAGATACAGTATCTTTTGAAGAAGGAGCCATGGTAGAACCAACTGCGGTAGGACTTCATGCAATTCACTTAGCCGATATTAAAGTAGGAGCAAAAGTATTAGTAATTGGTGGAGGAATTATTGGATTAGTATCTGCCATGTTTGCGAAAAAAGAGGGAGCAAGCTCTGTTATTTTAACAGAAACGAATCCAGAAAGAGGAAAAAAATCTGTATCGCTAGGAATTGCTGATGAATGGTATGATGCCAAGGATCAAAATACCGTTCCAACCCTTTTAGAGAAAACAAATGGAGGATTTGATGTCGTAATTGAATGTGTAGGAAATGCTCCAGCAGTAAACAGTTCCCTTACCTTAGTAAGACCAGGAGGAACCGTTGTATTAGTAGGAGTTTCTACTAAAGATATCTCGATCTATACCGTAATGGCTGTCATGAAAGAACTAAAAGTATTAGGAGCAATCGGTTATACCAAAGAAGAATTTAAGACTTGTATTGATTTAATCGCAACTAAACAAGTAGAAGTAACCAAATTTGTAGATGATATTGTTGGATTAGAACAAGTGCAAGCTTCTTATGAAAGATTAACATCCGGAACAGACTCTGCCGTCAAGATATTGGTGGATCCAAAACGATAAAAAATAAAAAAAGCATTTACAAAATGCTTTTTTTTTGCTATATTACTAGCGAGTATGAAATATACTCCTTGCTAGCAATAGCCAATGACCAAAAGGAGGTGTAGAAAATGAGAAAATATGAAATTATGTTCATCGTAAAACCTGATGTAGAAGAACAAACAATGAAACAAGTAGCAGAAGATATGAAAACAGCTTTAGAAAATAATCATGCGAACGTATTAGAATTAAAAGAGATGGGACAAAAAGACTTAGCTTATGAAATTAATAAGTATAAGACAGGTTATTATTTCTTATTTACTATAGAAACCGAAGATTTAAATGCTACAAAAGAATTTGATCGTTTAGCATTAATTAATGAAAATATTCTTCGTCATTTAATAGTAAGAGTAGATAAGTAAGAGAGGTAATAAAATGAATAAAGTATTTTTAATCGGAAGATTAACAAGAGATCCAGAATTAAGATATACAAGTAGTAATATCCCATCAGCATCATTTAGTTTAGCAGTAGATAGAACATTTACGAATCAAAATGGAGAAAGAGAAGCAGATTTTATTAATATTGTTGTTTGGAGAAAACAGGCAGAAAATGTAAAAAATTATCTTTCAAAAGGTAGTCAAGTAGCAATCGATGGACATATTCAAACGAGAAGTTATGATGGACAAGATGGACAAAAAAGATATGTAACAGAAGTAATTGCCGATAATGTACAATTTTTAGGTACAAAAGGAAGCAATAATGGTGGAAATACGGGAAGTCAACCATCTACTAATGATAATGCAACCCCATATGATTTTGCAGATACACAAACAGCTCCAACAACAGATGTATCAAATGATCCATTTGCAGATTTCGGATCTTCTATTGAGATTAGTGATGATGAATTACCATTCTAAAGAAGGAGGAAAAGAAAATGGCAGAATTTTTTAAGAAAAAGAAAAAAGTATGTTACATGTGTACTGGAAAAGATATCAATTATAAAGATGTAGAAACTTTAAAAAGATATATTAATGATAAAGGTAAAATTTTACCAAGAAGAATTACAGGAGCATGTGCAAAACATCAAAGACATATTGCAGAACAAATTAAACGTGCTCGTGCAATTGCTTTATTACCTTATACAAAGTAAGAGAACTTCATTATCAAGTTCTCTTTTATTATAAATTTCTAAAAATAGAAGGAAATTCTTTTCAGAAGATTACCTTTATGCTATAATGAAACTAATAAAATAAGGTATTTAAGTTAGATAATAAGAAGCTATCAGAATAGCCTTGACCGTCCTTTTCAAAGGACATTTTTATATTGTTAAGTGGTACTTGATTTTTTACGTTTTCGTTTAGTTCTAAACGTATTTGATATTTTGCTGTAACATTACCAGTATTGGTAATTATAAATTCATACGGAGTAGTATTTAAACCTTGTTCATTGGTCATAGGATAAGCATTTTAAATATTTATGGTATCTGTTTTCTTTTGATATTCTACTTCTAAATTACCAGTATACATCACATACTGTTTCCCTTTGGCAGTAGTCGTTAAAAAAGAATAACTAGCTCCTACAATTCCTAAAAATAGAAAAGCAAATAAAATACTAAAAATGAGATAAAAATATTTCTTTTTTAATTTTTTCATTCTAATAAACTCCTTTTTTCGTTTGGATTATCTAAATTTTTCTTAGTTTCTAAGTATCTAACTTAGAAACTAATTTAGTATTTGTTAAAAATATTAATATTGCTCCAGGAGAAAGTCATGAATATGGAATCAAACTATGGATTGATATCAATGCCGGAAATGAGATTCAAGGAAAAACTTTCAGTGCTCAAGTAGTAGTAGATAGTATTCAAGAATTAGCAGATCACTATGAAGTAGATACCAGACCAATTTTAACGTTAAAAGAAGGAACTTCTAATATTAGTTTAAGAGTAAATGATAAGTATGAAGAATTAGGAGTAGAGAAAATAGAAGATGATCAAGAAATCTTTACAAGTGATAATGTAGTAACAACAATAGAATATTTTGATGGAACCAATAAAGAATTACAGGTAGTAGATGAAGTAGATACTACAAAAACAGGAATCTACTATATTACTTACAAGGTAACTGATAGAAGTGGAAATACTGGACAAGTAGTAAGAGTAGTAACGGTAAATAAAAGTTTAGAAAAACCAACTATTCAATTAGTAG
>CANPVK010000028.1 GCA_947581715.1 uncultured Bacilli bacterium | reverse complement strand
ATAGTATTTTTGATTTCTTTGAAGTATATAAGGATTATAACTTTCATCCCTCAAAAACTACAACATAGCGAAAAAAAATAAGTGATTACTCACTTATTTCTTCAACATTTGCATCCTTTCTGGTAGTTCTTAATTCTCTAGCACTCATTCTAATTCTGGTTCCATCTTCTAATCTAACAGTTTGAAGATTTACTCCTTGTTTTTTACGAGTAGCATTTAGAGCATGAGAACGTTTATTTCCAAATAAAGGTTTTTTACTAGTTACTTTAACAGCCATTTCATTTCCTCCTTTGATACATAATGAACTTGCGCTTATAACTTTATCATATATTTTGATTTTAGTCAAATGATATTTTGAAAAAATATCATGTTTTATTTTTTATTCAATTGAAAAAATCAAATAGATTATTGGAGCAAGACTAAAATAAAAAAGCATATTGGTTATCAATATGCAATTTTTTAAATCATTAATATTTTTGTATCAATATCTTGTACTAAAAACAAACGTTTAGTATAATGCTCATGAATACATTTGAAATATATCAGATATTTTCCCTTTCCATTTACTATTTAGATAATAAAAACATCTGATTTCAACAATCGTTGATTTCAGATGACATCCAATAAGAGATAATATATGATTCCCACAATCAAATGTATCCTTTTTTATTTTATGCAAGTTTCCTTGACATATTCACCATAACATAAAAACAACTTTTTGGCAAGTTGCCTTTTGTGCTATACTCGAAAAGTTGAACCTTTTAGGCATTTGACAAGTATATCAATATGAATTCAACTACTTATAAAGATACCACTTTCAAAACAAATTTACTTCAAAATTAAAAAAATATGTCATGTTCTGTCAAGTAATAGGAAAAATAAAGAAAAAGAAATCCAATAAAAACAAGAAATAGTATAATGGATTTAGGTGATGACTTTGAAAAAAATATCAATTCTTTTGCTTACTATCTGTTACTTGATTTTACCGTTTTCTGCTCATGCCTTAGAAGTAGAAATTCAGTCGAAAAATATGATTTTGTATAATTTAAAAGAAGATAAAGTAATTGCTTCCCAAGCGGAAGAGGAACAAATATCGATTGCAAGTATGACAAAAATTATGACAACTTTAGTAGCGATTGAACATATTCCAAATATGGATGAGCAAGTAACACTCACGAGAGAAGTCTTCCAAGGTTTAGTAGAAGCTAATGCTTCGGTAGCAGGTTTTCGTCTTGGACAAAAAGTAACGTATCGTGATTTATTATATGGAGCCTTTTTACCAAGTGGAGCAGATGCTACCAATGCTTTAGCTTTATTTTTAGCAGGAGGGCAAGAACAGTTTGTTGCTTGGATGAATGAAAAAGCACAAGCGATGGGTCTTTCTCATACTCATTTTGTGAATACTTCTGGGTTAGATGTAGAAGGACATTATTCTACCGTAAAGGAAGTAGCTACTATGTTAAAAGAAGCACTAAAAAATGAAACTTTCCGGCAAATTTTTCAAAGTAAATCCTATTTGACAAGTGATAAAAGTATGACATTTTATTCTACTTTAGGAACTACATTAACGAGATATCATTTAAAAGCAGATTATATTTTAGGAGCTAAAACAGGTTATACCTATGATGCCGGTAGATGTCTAGCAAGTATTGCTTATGATCAAGACCATGATATCTACTATTTATTAGTAACCGCCAGAGCACCCATCACTCCTGCTTATTATCATCTAACAGATGCGATCACAATCTATGAATATTATTTTCAAAATTATGGATATCAACAACTATTTTCCAAAGGAGAGACTCTTCTTTCTTTAAAGACCAAGAGTGCCAAAGAAAAAGAATATCCTATTTCTGTGAAAGAAGATTTTCTTTGGTATTTAAACAATAATTATCAAAAAGAAGATTTTACCTATCGCTATGAAGGAATTGAAACTATTACTCCGTTTATGAAAGTAGGAGAACCATTAGGAACGATTCATCTTTATTATCAGCAACAAGAAATTGATACAATTCCCGTTGTTTTAGAAGAAAAATTAACATTTTCTATTTTTACTTTCTTATTGGAACATATAGTACTCATCATAATACTTTCCTTTTTCTTAATCTGCTTTTCTATTTTCTTTTCTTATCAAAGAAAATTAAAAAAACAGCATAAACGCTTAAAATTAAAAAGAAGAAAAAATATATAAATTAAGATAAATTTAAAAAATAAGCTGAAATAATGTTAAGATTATACTATAATAGAAAAGTATAGAGATGGGGTAATTCAAATGAGCAGTAAAATGCAAAAAAAAGAATTGAAAATAGAAAAAAGAAAAAAGCAAAAAAATTGGATTCGAAAATATTGGTATATTCCTTTCACTATTTTTTGCTTTTTATTAGGAATTTTCTTTCTTTATTTTTACCTATTTTGGATCGATATTATTAGAAAAGATGTATATCTAGAATTAGGAGCAAAAGAGATTACGGTAGAACAGTTCTTTCAAAGAAATTTTATTTCGCATAGTAAAATTTTAACAGATCAGAAAGAAATAGACTTTACAAAACTTGGCACTTATCCAATTGAGATACAAATAGGAAATCGTTCCAAAACAAAAATATCTACTTTACACATTGTAGACACGACCAGCCCAAAAGTAGTATTTCAAGATGCCTATGGTTATTTAAATTATGAGTTAGATAAGGATGATTTTATCCAATCAATAGAAGATTATCAAGAAACAGAAGTAAGAATAAAGAATCCACCAGAAATCCAAGAATTTGGAGATTATGAAATAGAAGTAGTAGTGGAAGATCGTTCGAAAAATCAAACCATTGGACATCCTGTTTTACATATTGGAGCACTAAAGTCTGAATATCATTTGGAATTAGGAACAAAGTTAAAGAAAACAGATCTCATTTACAATGAAGAAGATATCGATGCCATTCGTGATGAGCAGATTCAAAAAATAAATGATAGTGGAGTAGGAGAATATCAAATAGAAGCAGAAATTGACAGAAAAACTTTTACTTCAAAAATCATTGTAGAAGATACGCTTCCTCCGGAATTAAAATTAAAAAATGTCTCAATTTATGATGATACAAAAGAAATCGAAATGAAAAATTTTATTGCCAGTAGTAAAGATGCCAGTGAATACGAAATGAAAATCATAACAGAAATTCCTTATGGAAAATTAGGAAAATATGATATTTGGATAGAAGCAATAGATATTTATGGAAACAAAAAAGAAGAAAAAACCAGTTTAACAATTCAAAAAGATAAAAAGGCTCCATCTATTTCTGGACTTTCTACAATTACCATTGCTAAAAACCAATCCATCAATTATTATAGTGGAGTAAAGGCTTATGATGACAAAGATGGAACGGTAGAAGTAAGTGTAAATTCAAATGCAGTAAATCGCTCTGTAGCAGGAACTTATTATGCGACTTATACAGCAAGTGATAAAGCAGGAAATAAAAGTACAGCCAAAAGAAAAATCATTGTCAAGCATGATCAAAGTGATGTTGATCAAAAAATAAAAGAAATTTCGGGTAGCATTGGTTCTAGTATTGCGGATGTGTACCAATATGTCAAATCCCATGTTCGTTATAATACATCTTGGGGAGAGGATGATCCGTTATGGTATGTTTTAACCAATTGGAAAGGAAACTGTTATGTACAGGCTAGTTTTGTGAAGCGTTTATTAAATGAAAAAGGCTATGATGCAAGATTAATTTGGGTAACCGATAAAACACATTATTGGGTGATCGTCAATACAGGAAATGACGTTTGGAGACATGTGGATACCGCTTATAGTATGTTACTTGCAACAGATGAAGAAAGATATGCAAATGTAAAAGGAAGAGATTGGGATAGAACCAATTGGCCAGCAGCAAATTAGAAAGGAAAAAAAATGAAAAAGAAAATAATCGGTAGTTTTATTATCATGTTATTATTGCTTACCGTATGTGCTTGTGGAAATCAAAAAGAAAAGAATGATGTTTATTCTTTTCAATATGAAAATAAAAATTTGATATTAGGAGATACTTTTACAACCGAGAAATATGGGAAAGAAGTAGATTATGTAGAAAGTCCTAGTTGTGCTTTTGATGGATTGGATAAAATTTATCGTTATGAACACTATGAAGTAACGACTTATCCAGATCAAGAACAAGACAGAATTTATTCTATTTTCTTTTTAGATGATGAGGTAGAAACAACAGAGGGATTAAAAATAGGAGATACGAAAGAAAAAATGCTCGAGTTATATGGTAAAGATTTTGAACAAAAAGATTCTTTATGCATTTACCAAAAAGAAAAAACAGAACTTCACTTTTTATTACAGGATGATACCATCATTAGTATCGAATATGATTATATAGTAGAATAGATAAAAGTCTATTCTATTTTTCTATATAACGAACAAAATATTCATCTAAAGTAAGATGATTATGATAAAGAATAGAAGCAATTTCTTTTCCTACATAACGATAATGCCAAGATTCATATTGGTAACCAGTAATCTCTTCTTTTTCTTTGGGATAGCGTAAAATAAATCCATAAAGATGAGCATTTTCTTGCATCCAGGAAAATTCTTTGGTTTGCTCAAATTGTTCATAATTTTGTTTTCCATTATCCACATCCACAACTAATCCGGTTTGATGTTCCGAATAACCAGGTCTTGCCGAATAAGTATCTGCTAAATCAACTCCATCCTTTAAAACATAATTATCATAAAGTTGTTTTTGATAATCATAAGATCGATAGGCAGAGATGGCTCGAATGGTATAACCCTCATCCTTGGCTTTTTGACACATTTTTTCAAAATTTTCTTTTGCTTCATAAACAAGCATTTTAGTAGAATTAGAGAAATCTTTACTAATTTCCACTAAATTATTAGGAATATAATCTTCTGGTAAAAAAAGATATTTATTTACTAAAATAAAAGTTTGATGAAGATGATTACTCTGTTTCGTATTTTCATAAAAAGGTTGGTCCAATCCTAGATTGACTTGAGTAATAATATCAATATCAGAAAGATTGGGATTTTTTTCTTGATAAGCAAGATATCGATCCAAATAGTCATAATGAAAATAATCAATTTTTTGATCAATATGATGTAGTAAGGATAATTTTTCTTCTTTTTCATGAAAAGTAGGAGTAGAAACAGCTAGTTTTTGATCTACTACCACAACAAGAGTGATAGCCACAACAATCAAAAAAATGAGTAGAGAATACCAAAATATTTTTTGCAAATCGATCACCTAATTTATCATACTGTAAAAAAAAATTTTTATTACATATCTCAAAAAGTTAGACATATTTTTTATTAGAGGTGGATGTTTTGAAAAGATTAATGATTTTTTTATGGATGATTTTATTATGTATTCCAATGTTTGTAAGTGCAGAAGAAGAGGTAACACCAAATGCTAGAAATAGTATTTTAATGGAAGTATCGACTAGTAAAATTTTATATGAAAAAAACAAAGATGAAAGAGTAGCTGTCGCTTCTTTAACGAAAATGATGTCGCAAATTTTAATTTTAGAAGCAATTGAATCGGGAAATTTAACTTGGGAAGAAGAGGTAACAGCTAGTAGTAATGCAGCTGGTTATGGTGGAACCCAAATTTATTTACAACCAGGAGAAAAGATGACCGTAAGGGATTTGATGAAAGGAATTAGTATGGCATCAGCAAATGATGCAACAGTAGCTTTAGCAGAACGTATTGCGGGAAGTGAAAGTGCTTTTGTAGAAATGATGAATCAAAAAGCCAAAGCTTTAGGACTACAAAATACAAATTTTGTAAATCCAACAGGATTAGATGAAAATAATCATTATTCTAGTGCTTATGATTTAGGATTAATCGCAATAGAATTATTAAAACATGATCAGATTTTAGAATTTTCTTCTGTCTATGAGGATTATCTAAGAGTCAATACTCCGAATAAGTTTTGGTTAGTAAATACCAATAAATTAATTCGTTTCTACGATGGAGCAGATGGATTAAAAACAGGATTTACAGATAATGCAAAATATACCATGGCAGTTACTGCAAAAAGAAATAATATGAGGTTAATCGCCATTGTGTTAGGGGAAGATGTTAGCAAAGTGAGAAATGCAGAAACAACGCAATTATTAGATTATGGATTTAATTTATATGATGTTGAAGTTGTAAAAAAACAAGGAGATGTGGTAAAAACAGTACCATTAGATCGAGGAAATAAGAAACAAGTAGATATTGTATTAGACCAAGATATTACAGCTTTAAAAAAGAAAAGTGAAGGAAATGTAACGTATCGAGAAGAGGTTAGACTAGAGGAAATCAAACTTCCCATTGAAAAAAATCAACAAGTAGGAACTCTGGATTTATATCAAGGAACAGAAAAGATAGGAAGTTATCCTTTAGTAACAAAAGATAGTGTAAAGAAAAAAAGTTTCTGGAATTTATTTTTAGATAATTTAAAAGATATGATAGTAGGAGATTTATTATTTTCTGAAAAATAAAAAAGCAAGTTATAGTATAAAAAAGGAAAACAGATAAATTTCCTTTTTTCATTTATCTCGCATTAGACTTTACATTTTTTTTCATTTTCTTTTTGGTAAGTTTTTGTAATTGTTTGTCGAAAAGGTATCTTAAATAATTTCATTAGTTTATATTAATGGTATCAAGGAGAGAAGAAAATATGTTAGAAATGAATTTAGAATTTATAAGAGGAATGTTATTTATTCGGCTGAAAGGAAAATTAGATCAAAATACTTATACAAAACTAAACGATTGCTTAGATCAAATGATCCATGAAAAAAAATTAAAGTACTTCATCATAAATTTAGAAAATTTGGAAAAAATAGATGAAAAAGGAATTAAAACAATCTTAGATCGATATTATGATATTTCTGTGCAAGATGGAAGATTGGTTCTCTGCGGGGTTTCTCGTTTCTCGATATCGAATCAATCTTTACGATCACTATTTTTTCAAATAGAAAAAACCAATAATGAATTAAGTGCTTTTCATTTAATTAATATATAGGAGAAAAAATGGAAAATATTTTAAAATATGAAAAATTAGTAAATAGTATAGCCAGTAAATTTAGTTATTATTCAAATTTTGAAGACTTAAAACAGGAGGGAATGATAGGTCTTTTAAAAGCAATACAAAAATATCAACCCAATGACAGAACAAAATTTTCTACTTATGCGGTTTACTGGATTAAAGGAGAAATTTTAGAATATCTAAGAAAAGATAAAAACATTAAATTTAGTAAAGAAATATTATCTTTAAGTAAGAAAGTTGATATTTGTTATGAACAATTAAGAAACAAATGGAACAAAGAGCCATCTATTTCAGAAATAGCATATTGCTTAGAAGAATCAGAAGCAAATATCATAGATGCCATATATGCAAAAGAACTGATCCTAAGTAGTGATTATGGAATAAAGGAAGATGAAGATGGAAAAGAAATAAATCTTTATGATATGGTTCCTTATTATGAAATTGGCTATCAAGATGATGTTTTAGATTTAAAATTAGCTTTAGAAGAATTATCTGAAGAAGAAAAGGAAATAATTCATTTGAGATATTTTCAAGAAATGACACAGAGTGAAGTCTCGAAAAGACTAGGAACAAATCAAGTTCAAATTTCGCGAAATGAAAGTAAAATTTTACAGAAATTAAAAGAAAATATCACTGCATAATAGATTGTTTTTCAAAAAATTGGTATAATAACTACAGTAGGTGAGAAAAATGCCAAAGAAACAACTATTTTTAAGTATATTAATTTTAGTTATTTTATGTTTGATATGCATGTTTATTTATAATCATTATAAAGTAGAAAAAGAAATTCAACTAGTAATTTCGGAAAAGGAAGCTTGCCAAGGGAATTTGGATTTATATTATACCGATTCTTCTGGAAATCGTTATTATTTATATTGTTTAGATAATATAAAAGTAGATTACCAAGATCGGATTTTAGAATTAAATAAAGCATTAGAAGCAAAACAAGTAACCATGGATTTTGTGACTTCTCAATTAAAAAAGGATTCTACTTCTAAAGAAGTAACGATTATGAGAAATTCTTCTTTTTCCTTATTACAGTGTCATACAGAAGAGGGAAATCATGATTATTATTTTGGACCAAGTAATATGGAACAACGAGAAGGATTTTGTAAAGAGGAACCATATTCTTGTTCCTTTGTTAAGAATTATTTAGTGTTAGATGTTAGTGAGAGTAATGATTTTCAATATCGCTATCTCACCTTGAGAGAATATCAAGGAGAAGAAGTAGTGACAGTAAAAGTAAAACGTGAATTTATCGAAGAAATCGAAGAAGATCATTATTATGCATTTCAGTTTGGGGCAACAGGAAAAAGTTTGGAAGAAGATATTCAAAGTATCTTTAATTCTCATTTATTATTATCGATTACGAAAATAGAAGAAAATTTGCAGCAAAGTAACGAAACCGTTTGTCAATGAAACATACCAAAAAATGGTATGTTTTTTGTATAATTTCCAAAGATTGGTTCATGTTATTACTGGGTGATGATATGGAAAAGAAAAAATATGAGGAAATTGTTGCGAAGCATAAACCAACGGAAACCAGAGGACAAAATGCTTTTATTGCTTTTGTAACAGGAGGAATAGTAGGTGTTATCGGACAACTTTTAACAGAAGTTTATTCTTCTTGGTTTGATATTTCTTCCAAAGATGCTGCAACCTTTATGTTAGTAACATTAATCTTTTTAGCAAGTTTATTTACGGCATTGGGATTTTTTGATAAGTGGGTTACTTTCTGTAAGTGTGGTTTAATTATTCCCATTACAGGATTTGCTCATTCCATGACTAGTGCAGGTATTGAATATCGAAAAGAAGGACCAATCTTTGGTTTAGGAAGTAATATTTTTAAATTAGCAGGTAGTGTTATTTTATATGGTGTAGTATCGGCTTGGTTTTTTGGACTGTTGAGATTATTAATTATGGGAGGGTAGAAAATGACTTTTGAATATCATAATGTTTTTATTGAAGAAACCAGTACTATTGCTGGACCATATGAAGCAAAAGGACCATTAAAAAAATATTTTGATAAAACTTTTGATAATTTATATCATGGAGAAAAATCCTGGGAAATGGCAGAGGCAAAAGTATTGGAAGAAAGTATTGATTTCGTATTAAAGAAAGCAAAGAAATCGAAAGAAGATATTGATGTGATTATTTCTGGAGATTTAATGAATCAAATTACTTCTTCTTGTTATTCTTCTGAAAAATTTAATTTTCCTTTTTTAGGAATTTATAGTGCTTGTGCTACTAGTGTGGAAGGAATTATTTTAGGGAGTACTTTGATTGATAGTGGAAAAGTAAATAACATAATTGCTTCTACTTCTTCCCATAATATGTCTAGTGAAAAACAATTTCGGAATCCTACCGAATATGGTGCACCAAAACCGAAAACAGCAACCTTTACAGCTACTGGGGGAGCTAGTATGTTACTAACCAATGAAAATACCGGAATCAAAGTAGAAAGTTCTACAATCGGAAGAATTTTGGATTACAATCAAACGGATCCACTTCATATGGGTTCTGTAATGGCTCCCGCAGCAGCAGATACGATTTATAGACATTTGCATGATATGAATCGAAATCCAGAATATTACGATTTAATTTTAACCGGTGATTTAGGACTTTATGGAAAAGAAATCTTAATTGACTTTATGAAAACCGAATATGGATTAGATCTGAGTCATAACTATAATGATTGTGGTGTCATGTTATATGATTTAGAAACCCAAAAAGAAGTATTAGCGGGTGGAAGTGGACCTGTTTGCAGTGCTTTGGTCAATTATAGTTTGGTCATGGAAATGTTAAGAAAAAAGAAAATTAAAAAAGTATTGTTGGTTGCAACGGGAGCTTTATTTTCTCCAACCATGGTTTATCAACATGAAAATATTTTAAGTATTGCTCATGCTGTTAGTTTGGAGGTTATTCAATGATTTATATCAATTCATTTTTGTTCTGTGGACTGATTTGTTTAATTGGGCAAGTCATTCTAGATAATACCAAATTATCTGCAGGACATATTACTAGTATTTTCGTAGTTGTTGGTTCTTTTTTAGATACTTTTAGTATTTATGATCAAATTATTGCCCATGTAGGGGCAGGAGCTATGGTACCTATTACTAGTTTTGGACATTCTTTAATTCATGGAGCATTAGAAAAAGCAAGTGATATGGGAGTGATGGGATTATTAATGGGAATGTTTGATTTAACTGCTTCGGGAATTACCGCAGCAATCGTCTTTACTTTTATCTTTGCTTTATTTTTTAAACCAAAAAATTAAAACTTGGACTTTGTGTTCAAGTTTTTAGTTTATATTTTGAGATAGTTGAATAATAAGATTCATATCATCATCTTTTGCCATAATATTTTTATGTTTTTCTCCACATTTTTCGCATTGATAAAGAATTTTATAAGCATCTTTCCATTTTTCTATGCCAATTGGTTTTAATAAACCATGGCAGGAATTTTGACGATCTCCCGGTAGCATATCCACATGTTTTGAGTACAAGCAATAAGGACAATGATCTCTAGCAGTATAATTTAATTTTTCTACTTTATTCCCGCAGTGCTCACAAATAAAACTTTCATCTCTCATTGTAAATTGTTTCATTCTATCACCAACTATTATTATCATAAATGATGAATTCAAAAAATTCAAACTTTTTTTTTGCATCATGTTTTGTTATAATAAAATAGTAGGTGGGAGAAAATGAAAATTAGAATAGGATTTTTATTCTTTTTATGTATTGTTGTGATTGGTATTTGTTTTTATGTAGTTGAAAATACCAAACCATTCAAAAACGATTCTACTCCTTGTACTTTATCTAAAATTGGTGTATCTTTGGAAAATCAAATAGAAAGAGAGGTATACCAATATTGTACGGTACCCATCAACTTAGAACAAGTGATGTTAGAAGATGCAACAATTTCTTTTCCCAAATTAACCGAAGATTTTCAAGAAACTTGTCTTTGGGATGGAGGAAGTTGTATTTATCAAGGTAAGGATTATCAAGTGATTTCTTGTCATCCTATTCAGGGAAAAAATCCTATTATTATTACTCTACCTGAAAAAGACTATAGTGAAATCATCGATGCATTTTGTCGCGATAAATAAAAATAAGAAAACTAGGTGAAAACATGGAATATGAAGTAAAAATTGATGCTTTTGAAGGACCACTGGATTTACTTCTTCATTTAATTAAAGAATCGAAAGTAGAAATTTGGGATATTAAAATAACGGATATTACGGATCAATATTTAGCTTATATTCGAAAAATGGAATCACTCAATTTAAATATTGCAAGTGAATATTTAGTGATGGCTAGTGAATTAATGGAAATCAAGTCTAGAATGCTTTTACCAAGATATCAAGAGGAACAAGAAGAGGAAGAAGAAGACCCAAGAGAAGCATTGATTCAAAAACTAGTAGAATATCAAAAATATAAAGATATGACCAAAAACTTTCGTGAATTAGAAGAATTAAGACATGAATTTTATACCAAGTCTCCTGAAAGTTTAAAGGAATATGCCAAAGAAGATACGGTTTTAACAGGCGATTTAACCTTAGATGATTTGATGAAGGCTTTTCAAAAATTTTTAGATCGCAAGCAAATGGAAAAACCTTTATCTACTACGATTACCAAAAAAGAAATTACGGTAGAGGAAAGAAGAAATCGCATTCGTCATATTTTACAGAAAAAGAAAAAAGTAGATTTTTTTGAACTGTTTGAAGAAATCACCAAAGAATATATTGTGGTTACCTTTTTAGCAGTGTTAGAAATGGCTAAAAAACAGGAATTAAAAATTTATCAAGAAAATAATTTTGATCATATTATTTGTGAGGTGGTAGGATGAATCCATTAGCAGTATTAGAAGGATTATTATTTGTGGTAGGGGATGAAGGATTAACACTTAATCAAGTCATGGAAATTTTAGAAATCGAGAAAGAAGAAGCAACAGAATTAATTCATCAGTTGCAAGAAAAATATGATCAAGAAACCAGTGGAATTCGCATTCATTTTTTAGGAAATACGTTTAAGTTAACAACCAAAAAAGAACATCGAGAATATTTTCAAAAATTAATTGAAACCGAAGAAAGTAATGTTTTATCACAAGCAGCTTTAGAGACACTTGCTATTATTGCTTATAATCAGCCAATTACCAGAATAGAAGTAGATGAAATTCGAGGAGTTAGTAGTAGTCAAATGATTCGAAAGTTAGTGGCAAAAGGACTCTTAAAAGAATCTGGTAGAAGTGAAGCGGTAGGAAGACCTATTTTATATCAAACTACTAGCGAATTTCTAGATTATTTTGGATTAGCTACGATAGAAGATTTACCAAAAATGGAAGAATTTATAGAAAACCAACCAGAAGAATCTACTATGGATTTATATCAATCTAAATATCAAGAAGAAGTAATAGAAGAATTATAAATTATAGAAAATAGTATTTACTTCTTTTTTTTTTCTTGTTATAATCTAGTCATGCCCGAATGGTGGAATGGTAGACGCGGTGGACTCAAAATCCACTGGTAGCAATACCGTGTCGGTTCAAGTCCGACTTCGGGCACCAGAATGATAAGAAACTCGTGATTTCGAGTAAAAATAAGAAATGCCTAATTTTGATGAGTTAGGTACTATCCCAAATCTTAGATTAGTATCAACTGTATCGGTTGATACTATTTTTATGATGTTTCTATTCCGGAACATCATAAAAAGATACACTTCATTGAAAAATGAAATGTATCTTTGAAGAATAAATATCCAATATCATTAGAATACTACTAAATTCATAGAAAAATGTAAAAACTAAAAAGAAAAAACTTTCCCTTTATGATAAAGTTACTGGCTTCAAGAAATCAAATCCAGGAATATTTCTAAAAATTCCATAAATCAAAAAAATAGCAATTAAAATATACCAAATTTGTGGCTCCAATAAATGGATAAAGGATTTCTTTTGCTTGTAATTTGCTAAGAACAAATCTACAAAATAGAAAAGAAAAAAAGGAATCAATAGAAAAAGAAGTGGATTGTAGTGAAAAGCCTGGACAAAATTTCCTTGAAAAATACTAAGAATCATTCTAGTAATTCCACAACCAGGACAATAAAATCCGGTAAGCCAATGAATGGGACAAGGCAGATAAAAAGAAAAATGTTGTCCAATCCAAAAATAGACAATCAAGCAAGATAAAAGAAAGAAATGTTTTTTCATTTTTCCCTTAAATGCCTGCTGCTTTATCGCTAATGGCATTTAAATCATTTTGAATCAAGCACCAGTTGACAATCCCTAAACCAAATATTTGTAAAATAAGATAAAGAACAGAATTATCATCTGCAGGTAATCCCTTTTTAGATTTTGCTTGCATGATAGCTTTTCCCATCAAATAAGCCCAATAATAACTATAAATACCACAAGTAATAATAGTAAATAGCAGAGCTTTTCCGCCAGACAATCTTGTGTCTTCACTCACAATTCTAGTATCATCAGTAAGACTAACAAATCAGACAATTCCATAAATTCCACATGTAACGATACTTAGAAGAATACAAGTAACAATATTTTTTTTCTGAATCATAAATAATTACTCCTTTCTAAAATAAATATATCATATTACTGGAAAAAAAGGATACCGAAAAATATCGTTATTCTTTTTTTTCTTCTTGCATAGAAATCATAATTGCTAAATTATTTTGCAATCTTTGATTTTCAGGTTCCATCGAAAGAGCAATCTTAGTATTTTCTATGGCTGCTTCTATTTTATTTAAATGAAAAGAGGCAATGGCTAGTAAATCATAAACAGTATTATTCCAACTGAATATTTCATTAATATATGTTTTCTGATGTACGGTAATATTTAAAGCAAAATGACATAATTTTTCTACTTCAGGCCAATTTTCTAATTCATATGCAAGGAAAGCCTTTTCTAAATAAGGGTCTCTTAAGTAAGGTGCTTCTTGAATTGCCTTATCAAGCCACATGTTAGCTTCCTCATATCGCTTTAAATTTTTATAGCATCTAGCAATAAATCTCATGGAAGCACATCTTTCATCTTTCCAAGTAGCATTAGGAAGATTTAAATGTCGAATTAACGTATCAATTGCTTCATTCCATTTTCCATAATACATATATTCTCTCCCAAGATAGTGCATATTTCTGTCATTCGTTGGTTCTTCCTTGACTGATAATTCTAGTAAAGGAAGATAACTACTTCTAGATTTCATAGAATCCGGATAATGCTTTAAAACAATGTCATCTACATTTATCTTTACCTCTTGTTTGGTTCCTAGATAATGTAATACTTCATGAACTGGATGAATCCAGGTATAATCAAATCTAGAATGAATCTTCTCAGTGTAAAAGCTAACAATTGGTTCCTCTTTTTCATTTAATTTCCAGTGGTAGGTATAACCAATACGAGTTAGATTCTTTTCCCAAACTTTTTCTAATTTTTCTCGCCATCCTTTCTCGAACACTTCATCTAAATCAGTACAAACACAAATATCTGTATCCTTCGGTACCATATCTAAAGATAAGTTTCTGGCAACATCAAATCTCCAAGGTTGAATGATTTTCCTTTTTACATGAACTCCCAATTTTTTTAATTTTTTTCTTGTTTGATCCGAAGAACCAGTATCTAACACATAAATTTCATCTGCTTCTTCCATAGAATGTACCCATCGTGAAACAAATTTTTCTTCATTTTTACTGATTGCATAAACACATACTTTGTATTTATTCATCCTATCATCACCTCCTTATATTTTATGTAAAAGAAAAGTAATATAGTTTTTTTCTATATTACTTTTTGGGAGATTTTATAAATTTTATTTTGTCAAGGAGTAATCATTAACTTGACTCAATATACTATATGTAAAATCTCCACTATGATTAATCATGTTAACCTAGTTTCCATACATTTTAATTAGTTGCCTCGATATCATCAATTTTTCGAATCGTAAGAGATGCAACAACACTATTATTAGTACTAGTTAAAGTAACATTTCCTGTCTGTTGAGTAGAAGTAACAGTCATATCGATATCATTGCCAGCAGTTAAATTAGCAATCGTACTACCAGTATAAACAGATACACCAGTATTTGATAAAGTAAAAGCTTCTGTAGTCGCTTCTATTGGTTGACTATTTTCTCTAACACTTACCGTAACAGGAGTACTATTTTCAGTAGCACCTAAAACGGCATAATAATCAATTACATAATCACCGGTTACTTCGACCGTTAATTTATTATTTCCTGTATCGTAAGTAGTTTCAGTATTTGGTAAAGTAGATCCAAATTCTATTACCGTTGGGTTTTGAGCAGCTGTATTTAATGAAATAGTTTGTGTAGTTGTGTTATATAATCCACCATAAGCAGCTAACCCAGCAGGAGTGGCTCCCGTTGGACCAGTTGGCCCGGTAGGACCAGTAGGTCCTTCGATTCCTGTTGGACCAGTAGGACCAGTTGCACCAGTAAGACCAATTGGCCCAATAGGACCCTCTAATCCTGTTGGACCAGTAGGTCCTGTAGGTCCTGGACTTCCTGCTGGTCCCACTAAGTAGCAACCGCTCATCATATTTTGAAAACGATTCCCACTATTATTTTCTCCACACATATATGTTCCTCCTTTCTATCTTAATATATGTTTTTTCTTTTTGAACTGTAATGATAAAGACATAGGGAAGAAAGGGAAAAACAATTTAACCAAGATATTGAATTAAAATAGAAACGACTGGGTTTACAAAATAAGATTGAGAAAGTGTATCTTCTAATTTGGGAGATTCTAGATAGATTGTTTTTTTACTAAAACATACCAATTCAAAAGCATCATTGGTATCGGAAACTACAAACATTCCATGGGCACTAATAGTAATGGCAGGG
>CANPVK010000027.1 GCA_947581715.1 uncultured Bacilli bacterium | reverse complement strand
AGTAAGATGCATGATAATCTCCTTTCAATACTATAAGCACTATCGACATAATAGTTTAAACTTTTTTGAGTTAAATGCAACTACCTCTATTTTTTGAGTTAAATGCAACCCTTATTGATTTCAAGGTTGCATTTAGAAAAAAATTTGAGGTAACAAAAAAAATGCTTTTTCTTACTCTTTTTTTCTTGCATATCAAAATAGATTATGATAAGATTAAAAAGTGAGGATTCACTGGACTATTTATTTCAACTCTTTTCTCTAAATAGAAAATATGGATTGAAACAAAAAATCCAATCATTAATAAAGGAGGGAAGAATATGGAATATCAAGATAAGACAATTCGTTGTGTGGATTGTGGAGAAGAATTTATTTTTACGGCAAGAGATCAAGAATTTTATCAAGAAAAAGGATTTACGAATGAACCAAAAAGATGTAAGTCTTGTCGTGAAAAAAGAAAACAAGAAAAAAATCAAGTAAAAGAAACTAAGGAAAATAAGTAAATAAGAATTCATATTTTTCTTTTTTTTCACCTTTTTTTCACTTAAATATCACATTTTCTTTTTAAACTAAGATAAAAAGAAGGTGATAATGAAAGAAAAAATAAGGAAATTGTTTATGAATTACTCCTACTATAAAATATTAAATAAAGAATAAATTTTAAAAATAAAAGGCAACTTTATTATTCATATCATGAAGTTGCTTTTTTTATGGTGATATGAAAGTATGTAAAAAGTAGGCATTTTTTCTTTTTTTTCATAAATTATAATGGTGATTATATGAAAAATGAAATTCGTGTTACTTATCCAAAAACAGAATTTTTAAAGTTAAATCAAGAACTAAAAATTTATATTGGTTCTTTATTAGATGAATTTTTAGATTTAGGAGAGCAGACTTTGCAGTCTAGTTTTTCTTATTCCTTAGATTCTTATTATGAAAAATATACCAATGATCCTTATTTGTCTTATGCCTTTTTTTCTTCTATGAATACAGGAGGAGCACATCCTAATCATACAATTCAAACTTTTGTTTATCAAAAAGAGGAAAATAAAATTCTAACAATTTCGGATTTAGAACAGAAATATTCAAATTTATTATCCATCTTATCAGAAGAAAGTAGAAACTTATTAAGAAAGAATCCGAAAATAGAACATACAAAATTAGGAGAAGAAATGTTATTAGAGGGAACTCAACCAATCAGTGATAATTTTCAGCATTTTGTGATGACCAAAGATGGCATTTTAATTTTTTTTGAACCTTATCAAGTCGCTCCTTATGCTGAGGGAAGTTTTCGTATTCTGATTCCAAATTCTAAATTTGTATTTTAATAGGAAACTCTACTTCTAGTTGGGATACAAATCATTTCTTTTTTGCTAAAATGAAAAAAAGGAGTGATTTTATGGATCAGAAAAAAATTGGAAAATTCATACAAGAATTAAGAAAACAGCAAAATTTAACACAATTACAATTAGCAGAAAAACTAGGAGTAACAGATCGAGCAGTATCCAAATGGGAAAATGGAAGATGTATGCCAGATTTATCTTTATTTATCCCTTTATCGCAAGAATTAGGAATTACGATTAATGAGTTATTAAGCGGAGAAAGGTTAACAGAAGAAAAGTACCAACAGAAATTAGAAGAAAATTTTATCATTCATTTTGCTACAACCAAAAAAAAGATAGGAAAAATATTTTTCTTTTTAAAAGTAGGGGTTATAGTAATTTGTATCACAATTTTAATGAGTCTTTTATCCTTTGTAGTAGGACATACTCTTTTAACAGAATATTGGGATATGAAAATTCCCTTAGCACGAGAGGAGTTTCAAGTAACCGTTTGCCAATACCAAGAAGATTTTTTGTTACTAGACGTAGAAACATTAGATGGATTAAATGTCAATGGGCTCATAGAAGATCAAACCAAAACGGAACTTAAGATGACTTTCTACCGAACAAGAAAAGAACGAAAGAACAAAAATCAATTGAATGATCATGGATTTGGAACTCTCTTAGTTCCTTCCCAAATTAAAAATATTTATGCGAATGGTATTTTGGTATGGGATTCTTCCTTCCCAACGGAGAACTGTATCGATTAATTTTTCTTTACTTTTAATGGATTTTGTGGTATAATAAGCCCCATCTAAGAAAGAAGAGGGGTTTTATGAGTTGGAATGAGAAGAAAAAACACATCATTTCTATTCTGGTTGTATCAACATTTTTAATTTTATCTACTACTTTTGTTTATTTTCCTAAACAAGAAAACTTTGTTTCTTCCTTGGCATTTTTACATCAAGTGAATAGCTTTTATATGGAAGATTTATCTAGTGGTATTTTGTTGAAAAATACCTCTTGTGTGAAAGATGAAAAAGGCTTGCAACAAGACCCATATCAATTTAAGGTAGTGAATCAAACTAATCAGGAGATTACTTATCGAATTGTTTTTCATAAAGATTTTGAAAAAATCAATCAACAAGGAAAAGAAGCGTTAGAGAATCATTATTTACGCTATACATTAAAAGAAGGGGAACAAGCATATTTAGAGCCCCAAAACTTAAACGATGATGGCATTCTTTATGAAACAACTATTCCAAAACGTAGTGAAGTTGTTTATGATTTTAAGATGTGGTTAGATTATGATGCTGATAATGGTGCAATGAATAAGTTATTGATTGGAAATATCGAAATAGAAAGAATAGGGTAGAATCGATTTGGATTCTATCTTTTTCTTTTTTTCTTGCCCTTCGAATAGAAAACAGAGTAAAATAGAATTAAGGGGAGGAAAGAATATGAAAAATATTGCTACTATGGTAAAATTAACCAAAGAAGAGGAAAATGAATTAAAAAAAAATTTTCGAAAACAATTAGAAGATCATGATTTTCGGGAATTGGTTTGTACCTTAAACGTGGGAGAAGAAGTTTTAATGAAATATACTTCTTCTTTAGAAGATGCTAGTAAAGAATTTCGAAATTGTAAAAACTGTAAAGGATTAACCGAATGTAAGAATCATTTAAAAGGTTATCTTTATACCCCTTCGATGGAACAAGATGAAATTATTTTTAGTTATCGTGCTTGCAGTTATCAAGAAAAGTATGAAAAAGATACTAAATACCAGAAGAATGTAGCCTTATTTGCATCACCGAAACGAGTTCGAGAAGCGAATTTAAAAGATATTTATCGAAATGATAGAAATCGAGTAGAATTCATGAAATATGTGAATGAATTTGTTTTTGATTATATGCATGGAAAAAATCCTAAAGGAATTTATCTACATGGAAGTTATGGAACTGGAAAAACTTATTTAATAGCAGCTCTTTTTAATGAATTAGCAAAAAAGGAAGTAAAAAGTGCTATTGTTTATGTACCGGATTTTTTGAGAATGTTAAAGTCTTCTATGGCAAATGAAGCAGAAAATGATTTTGAAGATCGTTATGATTACATTAAAAAAATTCCTTTATTGTTATTAGATGATATTGGTGCAGAGTATTTAACTCCTTGGGCTAGAGATGAAATTTTGGGGACAATTTTACAGTATCGTATGGATGAAGAATTACCTACCTTTTTTACTTCTAATTTAAATTTGAAACAGTTAGAAGAACATTTTAGTATTACTGCAAATGCAAAAGAAGAAATCAAAGGAAGAAGAATGATAGAACGCATCAAAGATTTAACGAAGGAATTCGAATTAGTAGGGGAAAGTAATCGAAAATGAAAGAGTTTTTAAATCAAATTTATTTGGAAAGTCAAATAGATGAAGTTCTTTTTTATCCTTCTGAAAGAAAAGTATATGATTATTCTATTTTAGAATATTTAACTTATTTGGAAAATGTTTTGGAAAACTATAATTTTGTAGATAATTATCAAGAGTGTATGGTAATTTCTCCCATAGTTTCTTATCTCTTAACTACAACAGAATTGAAGACCAAAATCAAAGTAAATTTATATGAAACCTTAAAAAAAATGCGAGAGAAATTAAAAATCTTAATCCTGCAAAAACCTGGAGAAATTAGTAAAAGTAACCCTAATTTTATCCTTTTAAAAAAATTAATTAATCAAGTAGAAAGTTTATTGATTGCTGGATTTTACGATATGATTCCAGATTATCAAGCCGATAGTTTAAAATTAATGGAATATTTGTTGTTTGAAGTGAAAAAATATCATTTTATTGAAGATATTTTTCGCCAATATCCTTATATGGTTCGTTTAGTAGATGAAAATGGAGAAAAGTTAATTCAAAAATTAATCGTAAGATATTTGGAAGAAATGAAAAACTATACCGCTAATAAAGAAATAAAGAATAATCCCGCTTTAGTTTATTATGATCGCGTTTTAACTTTATTTCTCAAACAAGAAAAATTAGAGTTTGATTTTCAAGAACGTGTAGAAGCTCTAAATCTTGTTCATCAATATCGGAAAAAGATTTGTTCGGATGATTATAATGCTTTAACCAAACGAAAATATATTTATTGGCTCAATCTTTTAGAAGAAAGATTAAAAGAAGAAAAACATGATTTTACTTTTTCAGAAGTATGTTATATGCATGATATTAAAACTCATTTTGATGAAGGAATATTATCGGAAGCAAGAAGATATCAAAAAGAAATTAAAGCTAGCAGATATCCAGAAAGAAAACAAATTTTTGATTATATTGTTACGATAGATTCTTCCAATGCAGAGGAAATTGATGATGGATTATCCGTTGAAAAATTAGAAAATGGCTGTTACCGCTTGGGAGTACATATTGCCGATCCAACTAGTTTACTTCCGAAAAATAGTATTATTTTGGATGAAGCTTTTCGCAGGACAACTTCTATTTATTTAGGAAATACCATTTATATGTATCCGGAAATATTAGCCAAAGATAAAATGAATTTAATTAGTGGGAAACCAAGACTTGCTACTAGCTATTATTTAGATATTAGTCCTAATGGTAATATTGAAAATTATGAATTTTTAGAAACGATTGTTTATGTACATAATATGACTTATCAAGATGTGGATGAAATTTTACAGAAAGGAATTTGCAGGAGTAAAAAGTGTTTGAATACTTTGATTGGTTTAGCAGAGGTAACTTCCATTTTATCCAAAAAGTTTTCTGTCGATGAGGTATATCAATTAGTGAATCGTACGAAAAGTAATCCTTCTCAAACAAATATTATTCTACAAAGTAGTGCTAGTAAAATCGTGGAAACTAGCATGGTAATGACAAATTATATGGTAGCTTATCACATGATGAAACATCATCTTCCTTGTATTAATCGAATTCATGTCATGAATCAAGATTTTTTAAAAAAACTTTCCCAAATTAAAGAAAATTTACATTCGAAAGAAGAAGAACAGGTAAAGAGTGCTATTCGATTTTTAGAATCATTTTATCCAGAAGCAATTTATTCTACAGAAACAAAAGGACATTATGGATTAGGTCTTCCTATCTATACGCATGTTACTGCTCCTTTAAGAAGAGGAATGGATAATATTGTGAAGCAATATGTATTAGAACCATTTTATTTTCATCCAGTATCTAATCAAGAAGCTTATCGAATAGAAGAAATATTAAAAAAAGTTTGTACTTATTATAATGAAAGAAATGAAATTATTCAATCTTTCATGGATTATCAAAAAGAAATTCCAAAAAACTTGACAAAATCTTAAAAAATTACTATGATGGTATTATGTTTTTGAAAAACTGTGAAAAGAGATACGATTTTTATCAGAATTCATACAAGAGAATCTATGGTTGGTGGAAATAGATAAGGATGATAAAAGTTACTCCTCTTAGAGTTGATCCTTAATGGGTTTTCCGGACTGATTGTTCGTTATCAAAAAAAGTGAAAATGGATGGTACCGTGTTAGAAACACTCCTGTTAGGATGTGTTTCTTTTTCTTTTTGGGGGTGTAGTATGAAAAGAAAATCTTATTTAACCAATTTTCCTACAGAATTTTTATTTCTTATTTTAGAACAAAATCAGAAAGAATTAATTCAATTAGAGTTAAAAAGAATAGAACAAGAAACGAAAGAATTAAGAGATAGGATTAGGCAAGTAAAGTTAACCATTTCACTCACAAAAAATACAATTATTAATCGTTATCTAGAAGAATTGATTCCACTGCGTAAAGTTGCAAAACTATTATGTAATAGTAGAGGAACAAGACATGAAGTTTATCAAGAACTATTTACTCTTCGTTTGTTAGAAGCTAATGAATTTATTACAGTTGATTTATTACAGAAAGCAATTCAATGTTTGGATTTAGATCATATTATGACCATTATGAGAAAGAAGAGTATCTATTATGAGATGGTAGGTACTAGGTTTGATGAATTAATTTATGATGTAGACCAAGAAGTATATGAAAATTATTTGGAAAAAAGAAAGGAAAGATAAAGATGAATATTAAAGAAGATGAAAGATTAAATAAACTAAATCATTCTTGTGCCCATTTATTGGCACAGGCAGTAAAACATTTATATCCCAATGCCAAATTTTGGGTAGGACCTGTGATTGAAGATGGCTTTTATTACGATATGGATTTAGGGGAAGAAGTTATTAAAGAAGAAGATTTAGAAAAAATTGAAACAGAAATGAAAAAATGTGCGAAAGAAAATTACAACATTGTTCGCCATGAAATCACAAAGCAAGAAGCAAAAGAAATGTTTCGTGAAGATCCCTATAAAATGGATTTAATTGAAAGAATGAATGAAGAAGAAGTTACGATTAGCTGTTATACACAGGGAGATTTCACGGATTTATGTCGTGGCCCTCATGTAGAAAATACGAAAGAGTTAAAACATTTTAAACTGTTAAAAGTAAGTGGAGCATATTGGAAGGGAGATTCCAAAAATAAAATGTTGCAGCGAATCTATGGGATTTGTTTTGATACAGAAGAAGAGTTAAAAACTTATTTACAAAGATTAGAAGAAGCGAAACAAAGAGATCATAAAAAATTAGGAAAAGAATTAGAATTATTTATGATTAGTGAATATGGTCCAGGATTTCCTTTTTTCCTACCAAAAGGAATGATTTTAAGAAATATCTTAGAAAATTTTTGGTATCAAGAACATACAAAAGAAGGATATGTATTTGTAAAAACTCCTATTATGCTTAGTAGAGAACTATGGGAAGTATCTGGACATTGGGAGAATTATCGTGAAAATATGTATACTTCTACGATTGATGAAAAAGAATTTGCAATTAAGCCAATGAATTGTCCAGGAGGAATGTTAGTCTATAAAAATTCTTTACATTCTTATAAAGACTTACCAATTCGTTGTGGAGAATTAGGGCAAGTGCATCGCCATGAAGCCAGTGGTGCTTTAAATGGATTATTCCGTGTCCGTACATTTACGCAAGATGATGCTCATATTTTTATGAGAGAAGATCAAATTGAAGAAGAAATTATTCGTTTAATTGCATTTATTGATCGTATTTATCGTATTTTTGGATTAACTTATGATATTGAATTATCAACAAGACCAGAAGAAAAGTTTATTGGTACGATTGAATCATGGAATAGAAGTGAGGCAATTTTACAGGAAGCATGCCATAAGGCCGGTCATGACTGTAAAATTAATCCTGGAGATGGAGCTTTTTATGGACCAAAATTGGATTTCCATATCAAAGATTCTTTAGGAAGAGTTTGGCAGTGTGGAACGATTCAATTAGATGCTAATTTACCAGAGCGATTTGATTTAACTTATATTGATCAAGATGGTTCTAAAAAAAGACCAATTATGTTACATCGTGTTATTTTTGGCTCTATTGAACGTTTTATTGGTATTTTAATAGAACACTTTGCGGGAGCATTCCCTACTTGGTTAGCGCCAGTTCAAGTCAATATTATTCCAGTGAATCCTGAGTATCATCTTGATTATGCTAAAGGAATCAAAGAACTTTTAGAAAAGGAAAACATTCGTGTAGAATTAGATGATAGAAATGAAAAATTGGGATATAAAATGAGAGAAAGTCAAAAAATGAAGATTCCGTTTACTTTGATTTTAGGAAATCAAGAGCGAGATAACAAAACAATTAGTTATCGTCTTCATGGAAGAGAAGAAACCAAAACGGTATCGCAAGAAGAATTTATCTCTTATTTGAAGATGGTAATTGAAACGAAAAAAATGAACAAAGATTTAAAGTAGTGAAAGCTACTTTTTTCTTTACATTAATTTTACATTTCTGTAAAATTTTTTTCTTTTTTAATCGATATTCTTTACTTTTTTGAAAACAAAGTGGTAATATAATATCAGGTAGTGGATAAAAGTGGTGAAAAGTGGGGGATTAAAATGTTCATGGGTGAATATCATCATACGATTGATGAAAAAGGAAGAATTATTATTCCTGCTAGGTTTCGTACAGAGTTAGGAGAAAGCTTTATTGTAACAAGGGGAATTGAAAAATGTTTATTTGTTTATCCTGTTACCACTTGGGATAAAATTGTTACTAAACTACAAAAACTTCCTTTTACCAAAAAAGATGCCCGTAATTTTACCCGTTTTTTCTTATCTGGTGCTACTACTGTTGAATTTGATAAACAAGGAAGAATTGGGATTAGTGCTCCTCTTACCAATTACGCCAATTTAACAAAAGACTGTGTGATAGTAGGAGTAAATGATCGTTTAGAGATTTGGTCAAAAGAAGATTGGGAAAAATTCTTTGTTGAGAATAGTGATAGTTTATCAGATATCAGCGAAAACTTATTTACTATTGATACCGATTTAGACTTGTAGGTGATAGGATGCATATTAGTGTAATGTTAAAAGAAGCAATAGATAGCCTAAAAATAAAGGAAGATGGAATTTATGTTGACTGTACTTTAGGTTATGCTGGGCATGCTAGTGAAATATTAAAAAGAATCAAAACGGGGTACTTATTCGCCTTTGACCAAGATCAGGAAGCGATTCATGCTTCCCAAAAAAAATTATCTGAAATTGGCTCTCAATTCACCATCCTGAAAAGTAATTTTGTTTTTTTAAAAGAAAAGTTGGAGCAATTAGGAATTTCTCAAGTAGATGGAATTTTATTTGATTTAGGGGTGTCTAGTCCACAATTAGATGCGGAAGAAAGGGGATTTAGTTATCATCATGATGCGAAATTAGATATGAGAATGGATCAAAGTAGTCCATTTTCTGCTTACGATGTTGTAAATTCTTATTCAGAGCAAGAGTTAGCTCGTATTTTATTTCAATATGGTGAAGAAAAGTATGCAAAAAGCATTGCGAAGAATATTATCAAAGCCAGAGAAGAAAAAAAAATAGAAACGACTTTAGAATTAGTGGAAATTATTAAAAAGTCAATGCCAGAAAAAGCAAAACGCGAGAAACATCCTGCTAGAAAAACTTTTCAGGCTATTCGTATTGAAGTAAATCATGAATTAGAAATTTTAGAAAAAAGTTTGAAAGATGCTGCAAGTATTTTAAAAAAAGATGGCATTTTAGCAGTTATCACTTTTCATTCTTTAGAAGATAGAATTGTTAAAAATACTTTTCAAAAATTAGCTGAAATTGATCCTGTCGTAAAGGGACTTCCTCATATTCCAGAAAATTATTTACCAGATTATGAGATTCTTACTAAGAAAGCAATTATTCCTAGTCCAGAAGAATTAGAAAGAAATAATAGAAGTCGTTCGGCAAAACTTAGAGTATTAAAAAGAATAAAATAAATGGGGTGTTATGATGCGTAGATTGAAAAAAAGATTAAAAATGTCAAAGTTTGAGAGATTGTTTTATATTTTTACTTTTGTAATGGTTTTAATCACACCATTTGCATTAGTATTTTCACAGGCTACATTATCAGAAATAAATTTTGAAGTAGAAAAAGTAAAAAAACAAATTGATACACAGGAAAAGAAAAACGAGAGTTTAACAATGAAAATCAATGAATTAGCCTCTTTAGAAAAAATTCAACAAATTGCGAAAGAACAAGGTTTGAGTTATAATAATCATAACATTAGAACAGTTACAGAGGATGAAAAGTTAGGTGAATAAAATGAAAAAGCAAAAAAGAATTGTAAATCGTAATATTAGAATTGCTAATACTACTCTTATTTTGATTCTTTTTTTGTTTTGTTTTTTTCTTTATCGAATTAGTGTTTTATCTTTATCGGATACTGTAGATGGAATTAATTTAAAGCAGTTTGCAAGTAATAGAACCATTCGTCATGAGACGATTTATGCAAAAAGAGGCTCAATTTATGATGCAAATGGAGAAGTTTTGGCCATTAATGTTTATTCTTATACTTTAATTGCTTATTTAACTCCCTCTCGTGGAGAAGGAAATTATGTTAAAAATAAAGAAGAAACCGCCAAAAAACTTGCTACAGTGATTCCTTTAAGTGAGGAGAGAATTTTAGCTTTATTAAATAGCACAAATAGTGCTGGAGAACCACTTTATCAAACAGAATTTGGGACAAGTGGAAAAGGTTTAACTGAATTAATGAAAGATAAAATTAGAGCACTAAATTTGGATGGAATTGATTTTATAGAATCACAAAAAAGATATTATCCAAAAGGAAATTTTTTATCTTATACTTTGGGTTATGCAAAAAGTAGTGAAGATGGAAAAATTACGGGTGAGATGGGAATAGAATCTTTATTTAATGACTCTTTAACAGGTACAGATGGTTTTCGCGAGTATCAAAAGGATTTAAAAGGATATAAAATTGCTAACACGGAAGAAAAAGTTCAACCTGCTCAAGATGGGAATGATATTTATTTAACAATTGATTCTAATGTTCAGTTTTTTGTAGAACAGGCTTTAGAAGATGCTAAAAATAATTATAAATTTGATGAAATGAATATTGTTGTAGCGGAAGCTAAAACTGGAAAAATTTTAGGAATAGGTTCTAGTACTTCTTTTGATCCGAATATCAAAAATATTAAAACTTATCTGGACCCTAATATTTCTGTTGCCTTTGAGCCAGGATCTACAATGAAAATTTTTACTTATATGGCCGCTTTAGAAACTGGAAAATATAATGGTAATGATACTTTTCAATCTGGAGTTTATACTACAACAGATGGAACAAGAATTGGAGATTCTAATCGAAATGGTTGGGGTGTTATTACTTTTGATAAAGGATTTGCTTTATCTAGTAACGTTGGAGTAATTAATATCATTAATCGTTATTTAGATCGAGATATTTTAATGAATTATTTTCAGAAATTGGGATTTGGTTCTAAAACAGGAATTGAATTAAGTAAAGAAACAGCAGGAAAACTAAATTTTTATTATGAAACTGAATTATATAATGCAGGTTTTGGACAAGGTATTATGGTAACACCACTTCAAAATATTAAAGCTCTAACAGCAATTGCAAATGATGGTGTTTTGTTAAAACCTTATTTAGTAGATAAAATAGTAGATGCAAATGGGAATATCATAGAAGAGCATACCAAGACTGAATTAGATCGTGTAGCCAGTAAAGAAACTACTGATAAAATGAAAGATTTAATGGAATCTGTTGTTTTGGAAGGAACGGGTAGTGGTTATAATATGCCTGGGTATGGATTAATTGCTAAAACTGGTACTGCTCAGATTGCTAGTACAAATGGAACTGGTTATTTAACGGGTGCTAGTGATGTTATTCGTGGATTTGCAGGAATGTTTCCCAAAGATGATCCTGAAATAATCATCTATGCTAATTTAAAAAGACCTAATCCTAATTCTTCAAAACCACTCGAAAAAGCTATTAAAAGTATTGTAGAAAATGTTAGTAAATATTATAATATTTATGATGAAACTAAAGTGGAGGAGAAAGAAACAACATCTGTAATTTCTTCTTATATTAATCAGAAGGTAGATAAGGTAAAACAAGATTTGCAAAATGAAAAATTAGATGTGATTGTAATTGGTGATGGAGATATAGTAATTGATCAATATCCTCAAAAGGAAATTAAGTTAGTGGAAAATAATAAAATTTTTTTAGTTACTAATAGTTCTAGTATTACAATTCCTAATTTCAAGGGATGGAGTAAAAAAGATATTATTACATTTTTACAAAAAGCAAATATTCCATATAGGGTAGAAGGAATTGGATATGGAGTTAGCCAAAATATAATGGATGTTGTTTATCAAGAAGGACAGGTATTAGAAATTTTATTAGAAGAAAAATATTCTCAAAACTAATCCTTTTATCTAAAAGATTTTAAAGTAAAATACTTAAAAACTAGGAGGTTAGTAGTTATGTATCAGAAAAAGTTAATATATTTTAGTTTGTTAATATTGGTTATCATTTTTATTTCAATCACTTGCTTTTCTTATGCTTTTTTTACTCATCAGATAGAAGAACATGGAAAATTAAATATAGTTGCTGGAACCTTAGATTATCAAATCGAAAGTAAAGATTTAGAAAATAATCAAATTCTCGTGGAACCTAATCGTATTTATGAATTGGAAATTGAAATAGATTCCTTCAATACGATAGATTCTAAGTATGAATTATATTATTTGTTAGATCAAGAGGTAGATGGTTTTGAAATTGGTTACTTCGAAGTAACAGAAGATTTACCAAAAGGAGAGATTTCAACAAACGGTCGAAAGAAAATAAAAATAGGAATTCAAAATCTTTCAACAAAGACGATTACGGTAACTTTTGGAGTAGAAGGGGGATTTATCAATCAAAATTTGGTTTTGAAAAAAGGAAAATCTTTGACATTATTAGATTATTGTAGAGTTGGAGAAACAAAAAATTTTACCTATATTGGAGATAGCCAAACTTTTACTACCCAATGTAGTGGAACATACAAAGTAGAATTATGGGGTGCTCAAGGAGGAAGTATCGATACTTATATAGGAGGAAAGGGAGCATATACTTCAGGAAATATAAAATTAAATATTAATACTTCTTTATATGTTTATGTAGGAGAACAGGGAAATGACAATCAAACTGTGACGTATAATGGAGGAACTGTTACAGGAAATATTAATGCTGGAAAAGGTGGAATGGCAGGAGGAGGTGCAACGGATGTTAGGTTAGTATCTGGTAGTTGGGCTCGTTTTGATAGTTTAAAAAGTCGAATTATGGTAGCTTCTAGTGGGAGTGGTGCAACTAATTATTATCATCCAGATCATGGTGTTGCTGGAGGAGAATTAATTGGTGAAAATGGGAAAGTTTATGGAGGTGATGGTATCATTCCTACTGGTGGTACACAAACAAGTGGTGGAATAAGAGGTGGCGGAAGCAATAGTACCTATTCTACTTCCGGTTCTTTTGGAAAAGGCGGACAAGGTGGTGGAGTTAATTCAGGTGGATCTGGATATTATGGTGGCGGTGCTGCTCCACATGGAACAGGTACAGTAGGAGTTGGTGGAAGTGGTTCTTCCTTTATCTCTGGATATCCGGGATGTGATGCTATTTCAGAAGAATCAACAGAAGATCATATTATTCATACGGATCAACCGAATCATTATAGCGGATTTATATTTACTGATTCCATTATGATTGCGGGAAATAAAGAAATGCCAACTTATGATGGTTCTCAAACAATGATCGGAAATACAGGAAATGGTTATGCAAAAATTACTTATTTAGGAAATTAAATTGGAATTTTTTATTCCAATAAAATAAAAATATGATATGATAATGATGGTGAGATATATATGTACCAAATCTGTTTTTATTTTCTTATGTTTTTCTGCTATTCCGTATTAGGATGGTTAGTAGAATGTATTTGTTGTACATTAGAAAGAAAAAAACCAACATTTGATCGTGGATTTTTAGTAGGACCATATTGTCCTATATATGGATATGGTGCAATGTATATGTATTTCTTTTTAAGTAAATATAAAAGCGATTTTCTTGTTTTATTTATTATGGCAATTGTTGGTACATCCACGATTGAATTTTTTACTAGTTATTTTATGGAAAAGATATTTAAGGCTAGATGGTGGGATTATTCGAGCATGAAATATAACTTAGATGGAAGAATCTGTCTCAGAAATTCTTTCTTGTTTGGAGTCTTAGGAGTTTTATTTATCTATATCATAAATCCTATCTTTCTATATCTCTTTCAACAAATTCCAGAAATAATATTAATCATTATTAGTTCTATTTTGTTCATTATTTTTACGATTGATACGATTGTTTCTTTTTCTATTATGACAAAGTTAAGAATCAATCTTCAGAATTTGAAAAAAGATTCTACTTCTTATCTTGATCAAGAAGTAAAAAAAATTTTATCTAATAATTCTTTTTATTTAAAAAAATTATTTCATGCTTTTCCTAAAGTAAAGTTAATTTTACCAAAAGGAGAAAAGATTATTTCCTCTATTCAAAAAACTTTAAATGGGTTTGATTCTCTTGGAAAAGAAAGAAGAAAAAAAATTCAAGAAATTAAAGAAGAATATCAAGAATCTAGAAAACGAAAAAACTAGATTCTTTTTTGTATAATTTTTTTAAAAAAGTTTCAATATATAGTTAGAGGAGATGAAAATATGGATACAGTACCACAAATGATATCAACAAAAGATTTTGCATACTTATCAGATATGTTTGAATGGAATTATAATGCATGGAAACAAATCAATCACTTTATGGAAGAAGTAGAGGATGAAAATATTAAAGATTTATTAGAAAGCTTTAGAAATATGCATTATGATCATATGGAGTTTATCATTTCAATTTTAAAACAAGAAGAATATAAAGAATGTGATTGTGAAGAATGCGAATGTGAGGAAGATGATGATGAAGAAGAGGAAGAAGAGTATGATGATGAAATAGAGGATGAGGAGGAAGAGGATGAATAAAGAAATCAAAAATCCTAAAAAAGAAGTTTCTAGTGGAAAAGAAATGAATGATAGGGATTATTTAAATTCAATTTTAGAATTAGAAAAAAATATGTCTAATAATTACTCTATTGCTTTAAATGAAGCAAGTAATGATTATTTATATGAAGATTATTTTACCCTTTTAGAAGATACCAAAGATGCTGCTAGAGAAGCTTATAATCTGATGTTTGAATACGGATGGTATACGTTAGAAGAAATGGATGAAGAAAAGGTAAACCAAAAAATATCTTGTTTGGAAGAAAAGTTAAAAGAAATAGAAACAGAAGAGGCATGATTGACATGTTTCTTTTTTAAGAGGATATGCGTATTAACTAAGTTTATGTTTTCTTAAAAATATTTTGTTTGTTTTCATCTGACTTTTATAGCAAAAAGAGAAAGTTTGTTAGTGTTTCTAACATTCTTTCTCTTTTAAACTTTGAATCTCTGGTAGTGATAAACTGGTACATTCAGAAATTGTTTTCATATCAAGTTCTTTTTTTAACATAGCTTTTGCAATTTCCAATTTTTCTTGTGTAATACCTTGTTCTAAACCTTCTTCATAGGAATCTTTTCGTATGGAATTCTCTTCTTTTTTTCTCACCGCTTCATGATCATAGGCATAGATAAATTTTTCATCCATCGCTAATCTCTCCAATTCTTCGATAATTTCTAAATCTCTGGAATTCTTCGTAGCTTTTCTCATCTCTTCATAACTTTCTTTTTGAAATAAAGAAAGTCTGATATCAATTTCATTACTATCATAACATAAATCTTGAAATTCTGGTAAATAAATCTCAAAACTTTCAATATCTTTTATGATATCTTGAAGATTTGGTTCCATGAATAGATAATGAACTTCTTTTACTTTGGGAACTTTCTGATAAGAATAGTTATTAAATAGAATGAGTTTCGTTTCCAATGGATGATAGTTTTCTCCTGTTTCAAATCTGTTACCAGCGATACGATATAAGTAACTATAATTTTTAATTCTTAAATGTTGATAGTAAGAGTCATTCATTTCAATAATAACGATTGTATCATCTTTCTTTAAGACTAAATCCATTCGATAATCTTTGATTTGATTTCCAGTATTCGCTTCATTATCCACAAGTTCAAAACCGGATAAATCAAGACCACACTTTTCTAAGATAATTTCATCAAACCAAGGTTTAAACTTAGGATTTTTATAAAGGTATTTAAAGGTAGTATCACTACAGAGTTTGATAAATCTTATTTTTTCTTTTAATTGATTCATTCATATAACTCCTTTCTTTTTTAGAAGAACAATATTTTTATCTTCTGATAGTATTATTTAGAAAAAATTGAAAAATTCTTAAAAAATAGGAAAAAAGTTGAAAAAACTGAAAACTTTACAGTTTTGGACAAATAGAAGAATGACAGGATAAACGCATGAAAATTTAAATCATGTGTTTTTCTTTAACAATAGAGCAATATCTTTAGTATTAAGAAGTT
>CANPVK010000026.1 GCA_947581715.1 uncultured Bacilli bacterium | reverse complement strand
AATTTAAAATTTTATTAGTTTCTAAGTATCGAACTTAGATACCTTATTTTATTAAGTTAAGTATAGCATAGTTTTTAGATAAGAGATAGTATTTTATCTTATTTTTTGATAAAATAAATACAGGTGATATGAAATGGAAAAACCTTTAGCTTTAAAACTTGCTCCGAATTCCATTGATGAAGTAATTGGTCAAAAACATTTATTAGGAAAAGGGAAAATATTAAGAAATTTAGTAGAAAATAAAAAAATATTTTCTATGATCTTATACGGAAAACCTGGAATTGGAAAAACTTCTATCGCAAATGCTATCGTAAAAGACTTAGGAGTTCGCTATCGTTTTTTAAATGCTACGATGAATACAAAAAAAGATTTTGATGTCGTAGTAGAAGAAGCAAAAATGTATGATGGTTTAGTTTTAATTATGGATGAAATTCATCGTTTAAACAAAGATAAACAAGATTTATTATTATCACAATTAGAAAGTGGTTTAATTACCTTAATTGGTATGACTACTTCTAATCCTTATTTTAAAATTAATCCTGCAATTCGTAGTAGATGTCATATTTTTGAATTAAAAGATTTAGAAAAAGAAGATATCATAGAAGGACTCAATAGAGCTATCAAATATAAAGATTTAAAAGGAATTCAAATCAATGATGAAACGATTTCTTATATTGCTTCTTTAGCTGGGAATGATTTAAGATATGCTTATAATTTATTAGAACTGGCTTATCATTCTAGTAATCAAAAGGAAGTAGATATTGATCTGATTAAATCTATTAATAGTAAACCTGTTTTCGTATCTGACCATGATGAATCTGGTCATTATGATATGCTTTCTGCCTTTCAAAAATCGATTCGTGGAAGTGATGTAGATGCTTCTCTACATTATTTAGCTAGATTAATAGAAGTTGGAGATTTAGATAGTATTTATCGTAGAATGAGTGTCATTGCTTACGAAGACATTGGTCTTGCTAATCCAGAAATTGGACCTAGAGTAATGGCAGCTATTTCAGCAAGCGAACTAGTAGGACTTCCAGAAGCTAGAATTCCACTCGGAGAAATTGTGATTCAAATGGCTCTATCTCCAAAATCAAATTCTGCAATTATGGCAATTGATTCTGCTATTAGTGATGTAGAAACTGGAAGATGTGGAGATGTTCCTGATACCATTAAAATTCATTCTACTATTTATAAATATCCTCACGAGTATCCAAATCATTTTGTAGTACAGCAATATTTACCAGATAATTTATTACACAAAAAGTATTATATTCCGCAAGATACATCCCCAAATGAAAGAATGTTAAGACAAATTTTAGAAAAATTGGAAAAATTAAAGGAAGAAAAAAAGAACTAGTAATTTTTGATTCGATTTACTAGCTCTTTTTATTTTTCATTTTTTCTAACAAACTTCGTAAAATTCTGAATATCATCATCGTCTGTTAAGTCTGTTTTAGATAACTCTTCTAATAAATTTTTTTGTTCTTTTGAAAGTTTCTTTGGTGTAACAATCTTTAAAACAATATACATATCTCCTTTTTTACGAGTGGTCTCATTATTAATTCCTTTTCCTTTGATACGATGTTTTTCTCCAGATTCACTTCCTGCTGGAATTGATAATGTGACATTACCATATAAGGTAGGAATTTCCTTTTTACATCCTAATACAGCCTCTGTAATCGTGATAGGAGCTTCAATGTAAATATCATTTTCATCACGAACAAAGTAATCATGCTCCGAAACTTGAAATTCGATATATAAATCTCCATTAGGACCACCATTCGTACCGGCAGCACCTTTTCCAGATAGCTTTAATCGACTTCCGGTATCTACTCCTGCTGGGATTTTAACTTCAATTTCTTTATTCACTCTTACTTGCCCATTTCCATGACATTTCGAACAAGTTCTTTCAAAACTCTTTCCTTCTCCTTTACACTTTGGACAAGTTGTTTTGGATAAGAAACTTCCAAAAATAGTATGTTGCTCACTTGTTATCGTTCCACTTCCATGACATTGGTCACAAGTTTTTTCGCCAAAGCCACCAGCTCCATCACAATCTGGACATCTTTCTGTTGTGTCTAACTGAATATCCTTTTTGCATCCAAAAACGGCTTCTTCAAAGGATAATTTCATTCGCATTAAGGAATCACTTCCACGACGAGCTCTACTTCCTCCTGAACGAGAAGAAAAACCTCCCCCAAAACTTCCAAAAATATTATCAAAAATATCTCCATAATCAAATCCAGAGAAATCAAATCCTCCAAATCCACCGGCACCACCAGCACCATTTTGGAATGCGGCATGACCAAATTGATCATATTGTCTTCTTTTTTCTTCATCCGACAACACAGCATAAGCCTCTTGAATTTCTTTAAATTTTGCTTCTGCATCTGGCTCTTTGCTAACATCTGGATGATACTTTTTTGCTAAATGTCGAAAAGCACTTTTAATTTCATCTTGACTAGCAGTTTTACTGACTCCCAAGACTTCATAATAATCTTTTTTCTCCATCTTTTCACCTCCTACATCAAGGATCTATATTCATCGATTAATTCCTGGAACATATCCAAAGCTTTTTCTATTACTTTTTGATCTAACATATCTACACCAGCAACTTTTAATTCTTCAATAGGATCCATAGAATCTCCTGTTTTTAAGAAATTTAAATAATCTGTAACTGCATTTTCTTCTTTCTTTCGAATTCTATTAACAATATAGCAAGCAGCAGATAATCCAGTGGCATATTGATAAACATAAAAATCATAATAGAAATGCGGAATTCTTTCCCATTCATAACGAATCTCATCATTAATAATAACATCATTTCCAAAATATTCTTGATTTAAGGCATAATATTTGTTAGACAATAATTCATTCGTTAAGACATGTCCCTTCTCATATTCTTCAAAAATGAATGCTTCAAATTCACTAAACATGGTTTGACGATAAATCGTACTTTTGAATAAGTCCATCATCTCACTCAAAATAGCTTTCTTTTCTTCTTTGGTTTTTGCATGTTCCAACATATAGTAATTGAATAACATTTCATTAACAGTAGAAGCTACTTCTGCAACAAAAATCTTATACCCACTATATAAATAAGGATTATTTTGATTCGAATAATAAGTATGCATCGAATGTCCTAATTCGTGAGCAATCGTAGAAACATCATGATAAGCTCCTTGATAATTTAATAAAACAAAAGGAATTGTATCATAACTTCCTGCCGAATAAGCTCCTCCCCTTTTGGCTTTATTAGGATAAACATCAATCCAACGATTTTCAAAAGCTTCTTTGATTTTATTTTGATATTCTTCTCCAAATACTTGAACGACATCTAAAACAATCTTTTTTGCTTCTTCATAAGAATAAGTTTTATCATTAGCAGATTCCAAATTGACATAAGTATCATAAAGACAAAAATCATCCAACTGTAATACTTCTTTTTTTAATTGAAAATAATGGTAAACAATATCCATTTTTTCATGCACAGCAGTAATTAAGTTATCATAAACTTTAGGATTGACTCGATTTTGAAATAAACTAGCTTCTTTACTACTAGAAAATCCTCTTAATTTAGCACTGGTTGCTAGAGCCATCACATGTCCTTGTAAAGTTTCTGCTAACGTTTCTTTATACTGGGCATAATTTCGATAAAATGTTTCAAAAGTATCTTTTCTGACTCTTCGATCGGGACTTTTTAAATAAAGAGTAAGATTCTCATTATTTAATTTTACTTCTTGTTGATTGCTATCTAAAATGGTTCCAAATTGCAGTTCAGAATTTCGAATAATTCCTGCTATTTTTTCAGGTTCTGCTAAAACCATTTGTAAAGAAGACAAAACTTTTTCTTCTGGTTCTGATAAAATATGAGGTTTATTTCGAAAAATTCTTTGTAATAATAAATGATACTCTTCTAAATCAGACTCTTCTTTTAAAAACTTTTGCATCTTTGCATCTTCTATCTTTAAAATTTCTGGAACTAGAAATGAACTTTTTTTACTATACTCTGCATATAACTGATCGAAGGAACCAACTAATTCTTGACTAGAAATATTGGATAAATCTTCATCGTATTTGCGATAAGCATAATTGGACATTTTCTGAATTTGACGTTCTATTTGTTGGTCTAGATTCAGTACTGCTAATAAGTTTTTACTACTTTCTCCTACCTGACCTTGAAAATGAGAAAGTTCATCCATCCAGCGAACTACTTTTTCATAATCCTCTTGATATTTTTCTCTGGTTTCATAAATACTTTCTAAATTCCAAGTATCTTCTTTTTTTTGTTCCTGACGTAGTATTTCTTTTTCCATAAATTCTCCTTTACCAAGAAATAACTAAGTTCTAAAGAGATTAGAACTTAGTTTTCTTTTTTATTTTTCTTCGTATTCTGCTTCTTTCACATCATCATCGTTTTGAGAAGATTGAGTTGCTTCTTCTGTCGTTTGATTTGCTGCCTGTTCTTTTTGTACTTGTTCATAAACTTTGGTTGCTAAAGCCATTGCTTTTTCTTGAAGTTTTTCTTTTTTTGCTTTAATTTCATCCAAATCATTTTTCTCTAAAGCATCTTTTAAGTCTTTGATTAAACTTTCTGCTTCTGCTTTTTCAGAATCAGATACTTTATCTCCTAAATCTTTTAAAGATTTTTCTGTTTGAAATACTAATTGTTCTGCTTCATTTTTGGTATCTGCTTCCTCTTTCCTTTTTTCATCTTCTGCTTTATGTTCTTCTGCTTCTTTCTTCATTCTTTCGATTTCTTCATCAGTTAAGTTCGTAGAAGAAGTAATCGTAATTTTTTGTTCTTTATTGGTTCCTAAATCTTTTGCAGTTACATTAACGATACCATTCGCATCAATATCAAATTTTACTTCAATTTGTGGTACTCCACGAGGAGCAGCTGGAATTCCTGTTAATTGGAAGTTTCCTAAAGTTTTATTATCTGCGGCCATACTACGTTCTCCTTGTAGTACATGGATATCAACAGCAGGTTGATTATCAGCAGCCGTAGAGAATACTTGACTCTTAGAAGTTGGAATTGTTGTATTTCTTGGAATTAATACAGTCATAACTCCACCTAACGTTTCAATTCCTAAAGAAAGTGGTGTTACATCTAATAACACGATATCGTTTACTTCTCCTGTTAATACTCCACCTTGAATCGCAGCACCAATTGCTACCGCTTCATCTGGGTTTACTTCATGAGATGGTTTTTGTCCTAATTCTTTTTCTACTAATTCTTGTACACAAGGAATACGAGTAGATCCACCAACTAAGATTACTTTATCGATATCTTTTTTCTCTAATTTAGCATCTTTTAAAGCTTTTCTTACTGGTTCTAGCGTAGATTGTACTAAATCATGAATTAATTCTTCAAATTTAGCACGTGTAATTGTCATATCGATATGAAGTGGTCCATCTTCTCCTTGAGAAATAAATGGTGCTGAAATTTGAGTAGAAGTCATACCAGATAAATCTTTCTTTGCTTTTTCAGATACTTCTTTTAATCTTTGCATCGCTAATTTATCTTTGGTTAAATCAATTCCATTTTCCTTCTTAAACTCAGATACGATATAATCCATTAAGCATTGATCAAAATCATCTCCACCTAATCGGTTATTACCAGCTGTTGATTTTACTTCAAAGATTCCATCTCCTAATTCTAGAATAGATACATCGAAAGTACCTCCACCTAAGTCATATACTAAAACTGTTTGGTTTTTATCTTGTTTATCAAGTCCAAATGCTAAAGCAGCAGCTGTTGGTTCATTGATAATTCTTTCTACTTCTAAACCAGCAATTTTACCAGCATTCTTCGTAGCTTGACGTTGACTATCATTAAAGTAAGCAGGGACAGTAATAACTGCTTTTGTTACTTTTTCCCCTAAATATTTTTCGGCATAATCTTTCATGTAAGATAAAATCATAGCAGATACTTCTTCGGGAGTATAACTCTTTCCTTCCATTTCTACTTTATCGCTAGTTCCCATTTTTCTTTTAATAGAAGAAATGGTATCTTTATTGGTTAAAGCTTGACGTTTTGCAGCATCTCCTACAATTCTTTCTCCTTTTTTACTAGATACCACAGATGGTGTTGTTCGATTTCCTTCTGGATTGGGAATAACCGTTGCACTACCTCCTTCTAAGACAGCAACACAACTATTGGTTGTTCCTAAATCGATTCCTATAATTTTACTCATAATTATTCATTTCCTTTCTCATTTTCTTTTTCTTCTACTTGGTTGACTTTCACAACCGCGTGTTTTAACACTCTATCTTTATATTTATAACCCTTCATCAAGACTTCTAATACCATTTCATCTGGCTTTTCTGGATCATTTCCAACCATCATAGCTTCCATATAATCGGCATCAAAAGGATAACCAAGAGCTTCAATTTCGACTACATCATATTTTTTCAAGATATCCTTAAACTGATTACTTACCATTTGAATACCCGTTTGAATCTTTTTACTTTCTTCAGACTCAGTTTTGATACTAGCTGCTCGATCTAAGTTTTCTATCATATTGACTAAATCTAACAATAAGTCTTGATTCGCATATTTTAATAAATTAGCAGTTTCTTCCTCTTTTCTTTTTCGATAGTTAATAGAATCTGCTTGTGTATACATCAATTTTGTTTGTAGATCTAAGATTGTTTTCTTTGCCTCTTCTAGTTCTTCGTTTTCTTTTTTATTTTTCTTTTTTTCTTCTTTCTCGTGATGATTGCAGTGGCAATGTTCTTTCTGATTTTTACATTCTTTTTCCTTACAACATTTTTTTTCAGATTCTTCTTGTTTCTTTTCTTCTTTCATGTTTTCTCCTTCCTACTGTTCTATTTTTTGTTTGATATAATCTAGAAGGGTCACAACTCTATCATAATCCATTCTTTTAGGGCCAACAATCGCAATGGTTCCCTCTTGTTCTTTCGTATGATATTTCGTTTTAATAATTGCGACATCATCATCTAAATGATTTTCTTTTCCAATATAGATTTTAATATCATTGTTTTCTTCTTTTATACTATTAATCATTTCTTCTTTATTTTCTAATTTTCCAAAAATATCTTGTATTTTCTCAATATTATTAAATTCCGGTTGTTTTAAAATATTATTTTTTCCAACTACATTTAAATTCTTATTAGAAAACTCTTGAAATACTTGATAAAAAGTATTGTAAACAATTTCATGTTCTTTCACATATCGACTAATAATTGGTTTAATTTCGAATTCTAGTTTGGTACTTACTTCATCAATTGGGGTTCCTACAATTAATTCATTAATCAGAGAAACTGTTTTTTGAATTTCCTCTAAGGAAACATTTTTTAAAGAAATCTTTTTATTCTCTACATGTCCTTGATTTGTAATCACAATGACTACTAAGTTTTCAGTATCAATGGGAACAACATTAATTTCTTTTAATTTATTTTCATGAGAAGTCTCTCCTAACACAATAGATGTATAAGTAGTCATATCGGAAATTAGTTTTAAACTTTCACTCAAACAATCCGATAATTCTAATTGTTGGTTATTAAAAATAATTTGTAGTTTTAACATATCTTCCCCATTTAATTCTTTTGGTTTCATTAAATGGTCTACGTAATAACGGTACCCCTTTTCGCTAGGAATTCTACCAGATGAGGTATGTGTTTTTTCTAGGAGTTCTAATTCTTCTAATTCTGCCATTTCATTTCGAACAGTAGCACTAGAACATTTTAATTCATCACAGATTAAATTAGAACCAACTGGTCTAGCTAGTTTAATATATTCTGTAACAATTAATTTTAAAATTTTTTCTTGTCTTTCGGTTAGCATCACTACCTCCTGTTAGCACTATATTTTCTCAAGTGCTAATATCATTATATTCTTAGTATTAGCAATTGTCAAGAAAGATTGCTAATTTTTTTAAAAATATTAAAGCGACAACAAAAAAAGCAAATGCCTACTCGCTTTGCATTTTTGAATTTGCTTATTGGGAAAGATATTTTTCCGGATATTTAATTCCTCTTGAGCGAAGTGACAAGATGAGAGAATGCCGATAATTTTCTTGTGCTTTCTGCTGAAATCTATTCCCCATTTTTTGCTCTAATCGAGCATTTCTACTAAAAGAATAATCCTGCAATAAATTAGAAAAATGATCCATGATTTCTAAGGTCTCAGGATCATACCTATTTTTAATTTGTTCAATTTCTCCTTGAGTAAAAGATATTTTGAGACAATCTGATACAAAATCATAATCCGTTTCTTTTCCCAATTGTCTTAACGCTTCTTGAAGGGCTAGTCCTAATTTCTGTTCATATTCTTTTTGATTTTCATAATATATTTCAATTGGTATCAATTTAGAAAATCGGATTCCCCAACCATTTTCTTCATACATAATTTCCTGCATTCTTTGTTTATAATCTACAGGTAAACAAGCTATATTTTGGGAAAAAACTGGAGATTTATTTGCTAAATCAGCCAGTAATAACATTACAAAGTTTTGCATATCCATGACTGGGGTAATATCATAAAAATATTTTGTTTCATCTATAAAATTCATGTTCTATTCTCCTTTTTCATTTCATATTCTTGACAAAAGCAATTTTCTACGGGAAATCCCAATAAATTTTTCTTGCGATTTGTTCCTTTTAATAAATGATGCAAACATCTCGTTACAGCACCGTGTGAAACAATTAGTATCGTATCATTTTCCTGATAATTTTTCTGGATATCATCTAAAAAACTACTACATCTTGCAAAAATACTTTGAATTGTCTCTACATTCTCCTCATGAGAATTTAACTCGTAATCCCAATATTTCTTTTGATCATATAAATCTCTCGATTGATTTTCCAAATTTCCTAAATCTCTTTCAATTAACCGTTGATCTTCTTGAATTTCTACTCTGTCCCCTACTAAAATGATAGCAGTAGACCAAGCTCTTAATAATGGGGAAGTATAACAGATGGTAAAAGGAACATTTTTTAACTTTTCTTTTAATTCTTTTGCTTGACGAACTCCTTTTTCATTAATTTGTAAGTTTTGACTTCTTCCTTGCATAATTTTATTTTGATTGGCATCTGTTTCTGCATGCCTTACCAAATAGATTTTCATTTTTTCTCCTTTTTTCGATAAATTTTAATTTTTTTATATCCATATTTTTTCTCTTTTTCTAATTCCAAATGAGAATACTCTTCTTGAAATTGTTCCTTTTCATATTCACAAATAACGATTGCACCTTCTTTTAAAAGAGGACTATCATTTAGTATGGTTAAAATGTTAGGAAAGCACGATAAGGAATAAGGAGGATCTAAAAAAATAATATCAAAAGTAAAATTCTGTTGTATCAAAAGAGAAAGAGCTTGCTCATAATCTTTCTTTTCGATTTGATAAGTATCATTGGGAATATCTTTTAAATTTTTGGTGATGGCTTCACAACATTTTGCATTAGAATCCACAAAATAACAGAATTTTGCCCCATTACTTAATGCTTCGATTCCTAAATTCCCACTACCAGCAAATAAATCTAAAACAGTTGCTTCTGAAATTTCATTTTGTATCATAGCAAACAAGCTTTCTTTCACTCTTTCTTGCGTAGGTCTAGTACCAGAAATATCATAACCTGCTATTTTTCTTCCTTTATATTTTCCACTGATAATTCGCATGATCTTTCACCCTTTTTTACGAATACTTGAAATCGTTGATTCATTTCTAAAAGAAATAAATCAATTTCATTTTCTAATTGTTTATATTCCCGAAAATCTGGATTTTGAAAAAGTTCTTTTTTCAATGATTGGTATTCTTTCGTATAGGTATCTAAACTTTTGAATTGTTTCATTTTTTCTAAGAAATCCGGATGATGAAGCAAAGCTTTCTTTTTTTCTTGATAAGCAACAATTTTCGGTTCTTGGTCTAATAATTCCAATAATTCATCTAACTTTTCTTCTATTTTTTCTTTCATCATAATCACAATTTTATTATAAAAGAAAAAACCAGTAATGTCTACTGGTTAACTTAAGATATCCATAAAAGAACGAATCATTTCTATTTTTTGGCTAAAGCGATCAATTCGATCCGATAGATTTAATTGATAAGCTTTTCTCATTTCTATTTCCATTTGTTTAATACTATTGGGATTTCGATTTAGATTCTTATACCAACTGGAATGTTCCCTTAAATAACGATAGAGATAGGGATTATTTTGAATTTTAATTTGGGTAGGAATATCCATTAGTCTTCTAAGTGCTGATATAAAGGTCTTGCTTGGTAGTTATTAGTTGTCTTAGTACTACTTCCTAAATCTTGTACCAAAGCAATTGCCTTCTGCAATCCTTCTGCTCCTTTTTTCACAGAATCTAAATCAATTTTCTTAACCATGTTAAAAAGATCTTTTAAAGAAGTATCTCCAACAGTAGGAGATTTTGCTTTTGCTTCTTCTGTAGTAGACTGATATTTTAACCAAATCGTATTATTTTCTCCATAAAGATCATACATTTCATAAAATTTTTGCCAAGTCATAGAACCTTGATTCACATGTGTTACTAACTCTGGATGACTTCTTACAAACCTTTTAAAATCTTCCTTTGCCATCTTTACCACCTAGTTATATATATGAAAAAAATAGGCTTTTGTTTCCTATTTTTCTTTTTCATTTTGAATGATATTAAAAATCTCCTAAAAAATCATCAATAGTCATTAAACGATCATCAATTTCTTTTAACGATACTTTCTCCGATTTTTTCTTTGGTGGTTCTTTTTCTTCTATTTTCTTTTCTTTCTTTTGAATCGGAACCTCTTCTAAAATTTTAGCAGTAAGATTCTCTTCTGAAACAGATGATTCTTCTACCAAAGAACCTTTATCAGGAGCATCAGGGAAAGAAGAAATTTCTTCTTTCGTAAGTAATTCTGTTACTTGGAAAGCATCGAAAATATCATGTTTCGAAATGGTACTTCCAGTAGAATAACGATCTAAAATTGGGAATTCACTTGCTTTTAATAAATGAATATCTGGTGTTTTAATTCCAATATGATCTTTGATAGAAGTGATAAAAGCTTTTTTGACATGATAAGGATTGGTTTTTACTTCACGAAGTAATAATAAACCACGTTGACTACGAGAAGCTTTTTCAAATTCTTCTAATTTCATTCTCTTTCCGGTTCCTTTATCCGTTACTACTAGAAGAGTTTCTGAGGTAGTAGCATCAAAGGAAAGACAAGATACTACTTGATCATTTTTTAATTTGATAGCTTTTACACCACTAGCTTTTACTCCTACTACAGGAATATCTTCTTTATCAAACCACAAGCCATAATTACCATTCGTTGCGATAAATATTTCAGAAGCTTTGGTCAAAAAGGCATTTACTACCATATCCTGTTCTTTTAATTTCATACATTGCATTGGCTTTGAGTAACGACTGACTTGAAATTCTTTTAAATGAGTTCGTTTAATCATTCCGTTTTGGGTAGCTATTACTACGTCAATATCTTCTTCAAAATTCTGTACAGGAATCGCACTCATAATTTCTTCTGTTTCTTCTAATTTAATCACATTACTAATATGTTTTCCCATTTCCTTCCATTTTAAATCTGGAATAATATGAACAGGAACATAAAGATAATTTCCTAAATTTGTAAATAATAAAATAGTATCTAACGTATTTAACTCATATAGTCCAATCGTATAATCATCATCTTTTAACAAGGCTTCTTCCGTAGATGCTTGATAACTTCTCCAAGAGGTTCTCTTAATATAACCATCTTTCGTAATCATCACCAAAACATCTTCTTTTGGAATCATGACAGAAGTATCAATTTTAATTTCGGTAACTTCTTCCTTAATTTCTGTTTTTCTAGGGGTTGCATATTCTTTTTTCACTCGTCTTAATTCTTCTTTCATGACAGCTTTTAATTTTTCTTCACTAGCTAAAATTTCTTCCAGACTAGCAACTAAATTTCTTAAATTTTCTAATTCTTTCTCTAATTCTGTTACATCCGTATTAGTTAATTTATAAAGTTGTAAGGTAACAATTGCTTCTGCCTGAAGAATCGTAAAATCAAATTCTTTCACTAAATTTTCTTTGGCATCTTGCTTATTTTTACTAGCACGAATTACACGAATCACTTCATCTAAAATCGATAAACATTTAATAAGTCCTTCCACAATATGAAGTCTAGACTGAGCCATATGAAGATCAAATTGAGTTCTTTTGGTAATTACTTCTTTTTTAAATTCAATATAAGAATCTAAAATGGCTAATAATCCTAACTGTTTTGGTCTTCTGTGATCAATCACAATCATATTAAAATTATAAGAGACTTGTAAATCCGTATTTTTCAATAAATAATTTAAAATGAATTCTCGGTTGGCATCTTTCTTTAAATCAATGGCGATTCTTAATCCATCTCGGTCCGATTCATCTCTAACTTCTAGCATTCCCTCTATTTTCTTATCAATTCGAATCTCATCGATTTTTCGAACTAACATGGCTTTATTGACTTCAAATGGAATTTCTGAAATCGCAAGAACGACTTTTCCTTTTTCTTCTTCAAAAGTAGTTTTTGCTTTCACAATAATTTTCCCTTTTCCGGATTCATAAGCACTGCGAATTCCTTCCATTCCTTCAATGATACCACCAGTAGGAAAATCAGGACCCTTCACAATATCCATAATGGTATCTAAATAGCAGTTTGGAGAATCGATTCTTTTGATGGTTGCATCGATAATTTCTCCTAAATTATGAGGAGGAATATTGGTTGCATAACCTGCACTAATTCCGGTAGCTCCATTCACAATCAAATTTGGAAATCGAGCAGGAAGAACGGTTGGTTCTACCTCAGAGTCATCAAAATTGGGTGCCCATACAATCGTTTCTTTATCCATATCTTCTAGTAATTCATTACTAATCTTGGCAAGTCTTGCTTCCGTATAACGCATAGCAGCTGGACTATCTCCATCCATGGAACCATTATTACCATGCATATCAATATAAGGAGTAGATTGCTTCCACCATTGACTCATACGAACCATCGCATCATAAATAGAAGAATCTCCATGAGGATGATATTTACCCATAATATCTCCCACAGAACGAGCAGACTTCACATAAGGTTTATCATAAGTATGATGTCCACGATACATACCATATAAAATTCTTCTTTGAACGGGTTTTAAACCATCTCTGACATCTGGAATTGCACGATCTTGAATAATATATTTGGAATATCTTCCAAAACGTTCTCCCATAATTTCTTCTAATGTATAATCATAGATTTTTTCAATGATTGTTGGTTCTTTTTCTTTCTTTGCCATACTTCATCCTCTTTCTAAATCGTTATCCTTCGGATATAAAAACAACGAATATTTTTTTCAATGAATCGATTTAATTTTTGATTTCTTTCTATCATTTCCTGTTTTGCTTCTGCTAAAAACTGAATACTTTGATAATCATAAAATTCTTCTACTAAAGAATCAATCAACAAATCGAAATAATAAAGATTTCTTTTCTTCTCATAAATTGGATTGGTAACCACTTGATTAATCATATCATCAATATTGACAATTCCATAAATGGCTTGCAGGTGAGGAAATTTAGCTGCATTTTGAGTAAAAAAGTCTTCATAACAGTTTTTCTTAGTATATAATTTTTGAAAACTAACATTTTGGATTTCATTCTTTGTTTGCATAGGCAACAAAGTTTTCTCTGTTTTGCCATTCTGGAGAATTTGAAATATTTGCTTCTTTTTGATTTTCTTTTGCCGAAGGAGAATCGATAATGCAATACTATTTTGATTGATAAACTCGAAACCGCTTTGATTTATCATCACAGAATTCTTCTTTCTTTTAGGATTTCATTTCGATTTGATAATCATCTTCCAAAGAAAATTCTACATTTTCATCAATCCAATTTTTTCTTGGCTCTACATTATCTCCCATCAAAATACTAACTCTTTTTTCCGCAAGTAAAGCATCTTCAATGGTCACTCGAATTAAACTTCTCGTTCCTGGATTCATGGTAGTTTCTGCCAACTGATCAGCATTCATTTCTCCTAATCCTTTATAACGTTGTACATCACATTTTTTACCAGCTGTAATTCGTTTCATCTCTTCTACAGAATAAGCATAAATATGTTCCTTCCCATTTTTAATTAAAAATAATGGTGGTAAGGCAATATATAATCGACCTGCTTCTATCAAAGGTCTCATATAACGATAAAAGAATGTCATCAATAAACATTGAATATGAGCTCCATCATCATCCGCATCGGTCATGATAATAACTTTATTATATTCGGCTTCTTCAATATCAAAATTAGGACCTACTCCAGCACCAATCGTATAAATCATCGTATTGATTTCTTCATTTTTAAAGATATCTTCCATTTTAGTTTTTTCAGTATTTAATACTTTTCCACGTAATGGTAAAATCGCTTGAAATCTTCGATCTCTTCCTTGTTTCGCAGAACCACCGGCACTATCTCCTTCTACAATAAACAATTCTTTATGTTCTTTATCTTTAGATTGAGCAGGAGTTAATTTACCAGACAAAGCTCTTTCTTTCGGATTTTTACTTTTTCCTTTCCTAGCTTCTTCTCTTGCTTTTCTAGCTGCTTCACTAGCCATTTTACTTTTTAAGGCTTTTTCAATAATATCGGTCGCAATTTTTTTATTTTCTTCTAAGAAATACTGTAGTTTTTCTCCTACCAAAGATTCTACTGCAGTACGAGCTTGTGGAGTTCCTAATTTTCCTTTGGTTTGTCCTTCAAACTGTAATAAATCTTCTGGTATTTTTAAAGAAATAATCGCAGTTAATCCTTCTCTGACATTAGGTCCTTCAAATAATTTATCTTTTCCTTTGAAATAATTATGTTCTTTGGCATAATCATTAAAAGCTCTCGTCAAAGCCGTTTTAAATCCTACTTCGTGACTTCCTCCATCACTAGTTTTAACATTATTAACAAAGGAAATAATATTTTCATTATAAGTATCGGTATACTGCATCGCTATACTAATATCCATACGATCCTTTACGCCAGCAAAGGAAATAACGTTATGAAGAGGAACTTTATCTTCATTGAGGTAGTTAACAAAAGCAACCAATCCATCTTCATAATGATATTTTTCACTTTTATTATCTTCTTCATCAACGACTTCAATCGTAAGTCCTTTTAATAAAAAGGCAGATTCTTGCATTCTTTCACAAATGGTTGTGTAAGAAAAGGTAGTCGTAGAAAAAATAGAATCATCTGGTAAAAAACGAACGGTAGTTCCGGTTTTAGAAGTGGTTCCAATTTCTTTTAATGGTTTTTCTACTTCTCCTCCGTTATGAAACCTGATTTGGTATTCTTTTTTATCTTTTTTGATGGTTACTTCCATCCATTTAGATAAAGCATTCACAACACTAGCCCCAACTCCATGCAATCCTCCAGAAACTTTATATCCAGCTTCTTCAAATTTTCCTCCCGCATGAAGTACGGTATAAATAACTTCTGGAGTTGATTTTCCAGATGCGTGCATTCCAGTTGGAACTCCACGTCCATGATCTTCTACACTTAAACTTCGATCTTTATGAATGGTTACTTTAATATAATCCCCATAACCATTAATTGCTTCATCAATTGCGTTATCTACAATTTCCCATACTAAATGGTGAAGACCTCTTTTATCCGTAGAACCAATATACATTCCTGGTCTTTTGCGAACGGCTTCTAAACCCTCTAGAATCTTAATTGAACTTTCATCATATTTCACTGCCATTGTCTTCACTCTCCTTTTTCATTATAACAGATAAAATCAAGAAAAAAAAGAAATTAGACAAATACTTGACAGTTTCTTTTTCTTTCTTTTATTCGAAAAAATTAAGAATTATATTCTTGAATCAAATGCATAAATTCTTGTTGTAACGTCTCCATTCTTTCTTTGGTAGCTCCTTCAAATCTTGCGGTGATATGAGGTCCTGTATTACTATAACGAATCAAAGCCCAACCATCCGGAAATTCTACACGTACACCATCTAATTCAATTGTTTGGTAATTTTGGTTGTGACAATATTGTTTGATTTTCTCTACGACTTCTTTTTTCTTCGTATCCGTAGAAAGAATTTTTAATTCAGGAGTAGATTCATAATGCTGGATTCCTGCTAATAACTCCGTAACGCTTTGATTGGTATGACTTAAAATTTCTAAAAGTCGAAGACCAGCATATAATCCCGAATCAAATCCTAAAAATTTATCACGAAAATAAACATGACCACTATATTCTCCACCAAAGATACAATCTTTTTCTCTGGTTTCTAATTTTGTATAAGAGTTTCCTGTCCGACAAATAACAGGAGTTCCTCCCAATTTTTCAATTTCTTCTGGTAAAGCTTTCGTGCATTTCACATCATATAAAAATCTTTTATTAGCACTATGAGGAAGAATATCTCTAGCAATGATAATCATCAATTGATCCGCAGGAATAAAAGTCCCTTT
>CANPVK010000025.1 GCA_947581715.1 uncultured Bacilli bacterium | reverse complement strand
AGAGTATACACCAGCACCAGGATTTGAAAATGGTGATGTTGATATTAATGCAAATGCTTCAGATAATCAAAATATGCAATCTTCTTCTGAATCAGTACAGTCAACTTCTGAATCCACTCAACCTACTCCTGAGCAAACTCAGTCTGTTCCTGAACAAGCTCAACCTGCTCCAGATCAAGTTATACCATCTGAAAGTGAGAATCCTGTACCTCCAGCATCTGAAAATGGTTCTGTTTCAGAATTTGGGGGAGAGATAGAAATTAATCCTGAGTTTGAGGATGTAGATTTAGGGGATGTTAGTACTGATCCAAATCCTACTAATTTAGAGGAATCTATTAATGTTGGTGGTGTCGTAGAGGAAAGTGCATCTGATATCACACCAGAAATGATTTCAGCTTATTTAGATAGTATGTCAATAGAAGATTTTGAATCTTTAGTGAATGGGGGAACAACTCCTATTGAAGATGAGAATACAACAGGGTATACAAAATAATAAAAATATATTGACAAAAAACAATTAAATTTCTATAATATTATAGAAATGAAAAAGGAAAGTGATTTGAAATCCACCTGACGTTTGCGAATAGCCGTAGGTAAAAAGCCTGAATAATAGATTGTATTATTGAAAAGGTTTTTTAAGGTGGATTTTCATCCATCTTTTTCTATTTTATGGAGGTGTTTTTTATAACAAGTAATAAAAATAATAATCAACCTATTAATGAGCAGATTAAAGCAAGTCACGTTCTAGTTATTGGACCAAATGGAGAGCAAGTAGGTGTAAAATCGATTCAGGATGCCTTAACCTTGGCAAGTTATGCCGGTTTTGATTTGGTAATGTTAAATCCAAATAGTGATCCACCTGTTTGTAAAGTAATGGATTATAATAAATATCGTTATGAAAAGCAGAAAAAGGAAAAAGAAGCATTAAAGAAGCAAAAAGCCAATAACTCTGAGATCAAAGAATTTCGTTTATCTCCTGTAATTGATGTAGGTGATTTCGAAACAAAATTAAGGCAAGTGACTAAATATTTAGAAAAAAATGATAAAATTAAATTATCTATTCGTTTTAAAGGAAGACAGATGGCTCATACTGAACTTGGACGTGAAGTATTGGAAAATTTTGCGGAAAGGTTAAGCGATATTTCTATTGTTGAGCAAGCTGCAAAATTGGATGGTAGAAATATGATTATGTTATTAGCACCAAAAAAAGAAAAATGATAAGGAGGATTTTGAATTTATGGGAAAATTAAAAACACATAAAGGAATGAAAAAAGTATTAAATGTTAGAAAAAGTGGGACAATTACCATTGGACATCCAGGAACAAGGCATAATACTGGTAGTAAGTCTGCAAATTTTAATCGAAAGGGAAGAAAACAATCTGGTTTAAGTAAAGCAGATCAGAATAGATTTAAAAATATTATTTAAGAAATGATATAATTTTAGGAGGAAAAGAATATGGCAAGAGTAAAAAATGGAGCTACAACAAAAGCTCGTCATAAAAAAACTTTAAAACAAGCCAAAGGTTATTTTGGTAGTAAACATAGAGTCTATAAAACTGCAAAAGAACAGTTAATGCATTCTGGTCAATATGCATTTAGAGATCGTAAACAAAAGAAAAGAGATTTTAGAAAATTATGGATTACTCGTATTAATGCAGCTTGTCGTGAAAATGGAATTAGTTATTCTAGATTTATGGAAGGATTAACGAAAGCAGGGGTAGAAGTAAATAGAAAAATGTTATCTGAGATTGCGATTAATGATCCGAAAGCATTTACCGAATTTGTAAAACTTGCACAAGATGGAAAAGCAGGAAAAATTCAAAAACAAGAAGTAGTAAAAGAAGAGAAAAAAACTCCTGCTAAAAAAGAAGAAAAGAAAGAAACTGTAAAAGAAAACGTAGATTATAGTAAATTGACAGTAGCAGAATTAAAAGAGCAAGCAAAAGCAAAGAAAATAGAAGGATATACTTCTATGAAAAAAGCAGAATTAATTGCTGCTTTAGAAAAATAAACATATTAATGAATTGATGAACCGAGTGCCTTATGGTGGTTGATTTTAGAAATTAATAGAAGAAAAACGAAAAGGAGAAAAAATTATATGACAGTAGTTTCAATGAATTATTTATTAGAAGCTGGTGTACATTTCGGACACCAAAAAAGAAGATGGAATCCTAAGATGAAGGAATATATCTTCACGAGTAGAGATGATATTTATATTATCGATTTACAAAAAACTGCTAAGAAAATTGAAGAAGCTTATAAAGCTTTAAAAGAAATAGCAGAAGCTGGAGGAAAAGTTCTATTTGTTGGTACGAAAAAACAAGCACAAGAAGCAGCAGAAGAAAGTGCTGTAAGAACGAATATGTACTTTATTACGGAAAGATGGTTAGGTGGTACTTTAACAAACTTTAAAACCATTCGTTCTAGAATCAAAAGATTAGAAGATATCGAAAAGATGGAAGAAGATGGAACTTTTGATCTTTTACCAAAGAAAGAAGTTATTCAGATTAAAAAAGAATATGAAAAATTAAATAAAAATTTACGTGGAATTCGTGAAATGAAAAAGATTCCTGAAGCTTTAGTAATTGTTGATCCTCGTAAAGAAGAAATTGCGATTAAAGAAGCAAGAATTTTAGGAATTCCTGTATTTGGAGTAGTAGATACCAATTGTGATCCTGATATGGTAGATTATGTGATTCCTGGAAATGATGATGCTGTTAGAAGTGTAAAGTTAATGATTGGAGTATTAGCTAACGCAATTAGTGAAGCGAATGGTACTGAAATGATTGATTACTTAACAGATGAAGATAAAGGAAAACCAGCTAAAAAAGAAAGCAAGAAAGATGAAGAAATAACAATAGAAGAACCTGTGATGGAAGCAGTAGAAGAACAAGTAGAAACTCCTAAAAAAGAAACAAAGAAAGCCAAAAAAGAAGAAAAAGAAAAAACAGAAGAAGTTGATCTTAGCAAATTAACAGTAGCAGAATTAAAAGCAATGGCAAAAGAAGCTAATATTGATGGATATACTTCTATGAAAAAAGCAGAATTAATTAGTGTTTTAAGTAAATAATAAATTTGGGAGGATTTTATGTTTAGTGCTAGTGATGTAAAAGATTTACGTGAAAGAACTGGTGCCGGAATGATGGATTGTAAAAAAGCTTTACAAGAGTCAAATGGCGATATGAATAAAGCAATTGATTGGTTAAGAGAAAATGGAATGGCTAAAGCTGCTAAAAAAGAAGGTAGAATTGCTGCAGAAGGTACTACCAAGATGATTATAGATGGAAATCAAGCAATTATTTTAGAAGTAAATTCTGAAACTGATTTCGTTGCTAAAAATGAAAAATTTATTGCTTTTGTCGATCAATTAGCTAATACAATTATGAAGAGTAATGTAACGGATATGGATAGTGCTTTAGCTTTATCTACAGGAGAAGAGACTGTTTCTGATTTGATTAAGTCAGCAATTAGTACGATTGGAGAAAAAATTTCTTTTAGAAGATTTCAAAGACTTACTAAAACAGATCAACAAGTATTTGGAAGTTACTCACATATGGGAGGTAGAATTGCTTGTTTAGTTGTTTTAGAAGGAGCAAATGAAGAAGTAGCAAGAGATGTAGCAATGCACGCTGCTGCTATGAATCCTGCTTATCTAAATGCTAGTATGGTACCTGCTGAAGTATTAGATCGTGAAAAAGAAATTATGAAAGAACAACTTTTAAAAGAAGGAAAACCAGCTGATAGAATTGATCATATTTTGGTTGGAAAAGTAAATAAATATTATACGGATGTATGTTTAGAAGATCAAATATTTATTAAGGCAGAAAATAAAGAAACTGTTAAAGATTATGTATCAAATCATGGTGGAAAAATAATCAATATGGTTCGTTATGAAGTAGGAGAAGGAATCGAAAAGAAACAAGAAAACTTTGCTGAAGAAGTAATGAATCAAATTCATGGATAAGAAGAGAAATCTTCTTTTTCTATTGTTTCTCTTATGAAATCATGTTAGAATAAAATAAATAGAAATAAAGGAGAAAGAAAAATGAATTCAGAAATTATTACTGAAATAAAAGATAGGCTGGCAAAAGCTTTAGAAAATTTGGATCATCGCTTTGCAACTGTTCGTGCAGGACGCGCTAATCCATCTAGCTTGGATGGAATTATGGCAGAATACTATGGTACGCCTACTCCCTTAAAACAACTTGCTACCATATCAGTACCAGAAGCAAGACAATTATTAATAAAGCCATTTGATAGAAGTTGTTTAGGAGCAATTGAGAAAGCAATCTTTGAATCGAATTTAGGTTTTACTCCTAATAATGATGGCGAGACGATTCGTATTGTTATTCCTATTTTAACAGAAGAACGTCGAAAAGAACTAACAAAGCAAGTACGAACAATGGCAGAAGATAGTAAAATATCAATTCGTAATATTCGAAAAGATGCCAACGATACGATTGAAAAATTAGAAGTATCTGAGGATGAAAAAAAGAATTTAATGGATCAAGTACAAGATTTTGTGAATCAGTATAATAAACTAGTAGAGGATAAAACAAGAGAAAAGGAAGAAGAATTAATGACCGTATAACTGTAAATGATAAGCGTGTCATAGAAAATAGTTTTAAAAAAGAAAAGTTGACATAGACTTACCTTGAGGGGTGAGTCTTTTGTTTTTTAAAAAAATTGATTCTAGAATAAAATTAGTTTTTTTTATCATTTTCTTTTTATTTCTTTTTATTATTTTTAGAGTTGCTTTTATTCAATTAATCAGTTATGAAAAGCTTTCTTTATTGGCAAATGATTTGTGGAGTAGAGATTTACCAATTGAGGCAAATCGTGGTTTAATATTGGACCGAAATGGTATTATTTTAGCAGATAATTTAACGACAACTTCTTTAGTACTCATTCCAAATCAGATTAAAGACAAGGATACTACTAGTCAACAATTATCAGAAATTTTAGGAGTTAGCAAAGAAGAGATGGATCAGCATGTAAATAAAGTTACTTCTATTGAAAGAGTACATCCAGAAGGAAGGAGGCTTTCTTATGAGATTGCTGATCAGATTAGTAATTTAAAATTATCTGGAGTTTATTTAGTGAAGGAAGCGAAACGATATTATCCATATAAAACGATGTTATCTCATGTATTAGGGTATGTGGGAATTGATAATCAGGGACTGAGTGGACTAGAATTGGAGTATGATCAATATTTAACAGGGGAAGGGGGAGCTATTAAATATTTTTCTGATGCCAAAGGAAATAAACTAGAACTATCGGATATTTATGTTGCTCCGACTAGTGGAATGAACTTACAATTAACGATTGACTATAACATCCAAGTTTCTTTGGAGAGGGAATTAGATAATGCAGTGAAAGCCTTTAATCCAGATATGGCATTAGCAGTTGTAATGAATCCGAATACAGGGGAAATTTTGGCAATGTCATCTCGTCCTACTTATGATCCGAATCATTATCAAAATTATACGATGGAAGTATTAAGTAGGAATCTTCCGATTTGGGCATCTTATGAGCCAGGGTCTACTTTTAAAATTTCGACTTTTGCTGCGGCATTAGAAGAAAATTTAATTGATATGGATCATGATCATTTTTATGATTCTGGTAGTGTTCATATTGGGGGAGCTAGAATTGGATGTTGGAAAGCTGGTGGACATGGTGATCAAACTTTCTTACAAGTATTACAAAATTCTTGTAATCCAGGATTCGTAAAATTAGGACAAATGCTTGGAAAAGAAAAGTTATTTTCTTATTTAGATTTATTTGGTTTTGGAAAAAAAACAGGAATTGATTTAAATGGAGAAGGAGAAGGAATTATTTTTCCTTTAGAAAAAGTAGGAGAACTAGAGTTAGTTACTACTGCATTTGGTCAAGGAGTAAGTGTAACGCCTATTCAACAAGTAACGGCTGTCTCTTCCATTGTCAATGGGGGTAATTTGTATCAACCGTATGTGGTAAAAAGATTATTAGAACCAGAAACTAATACTATCATTCAAGAAAATGATCCAGTTCTTGTTCGGAAAACAATTTCGGAAGATACTAGTATAAAGATGAGAAGAGCCTTGGAAAGTGTTGTTGCATTGGGAGGAGGAAAAGCAGCTTTTATTGATGGCTATCGAATTGGAGGGAAAACTGGAACTGCTCAAAAAGTAGAAAATGGAAAATATTTGGTAGGGAATTATATTATGAGTTTTATGGCAGTAGTTCCTGCAAATGATCCGCAAGCTGTTTTATATATTGCTTTAGATAATCCCAAAAATACTGCATTACTTTCTAGTTATACTACAACTCCGATTGCAAGACGTATTTTGTTAGATATTATTGATGCATTAGATATTCCTAAACAGGAAGGGCAAATTGAAAAAGATTATACATGGGAGGATAAAATTTATTACGAAGTTCCTAAGGTAGAAGGGATGGAGGTAAGTGAAGCAAAAAAGCTATTAAAAAACTGGAAAATAGAATATGTTGGGAATGGAAAAAAAGTATTAAGTCAAAGTCCTAGTGCTGGAGAAAGACTTGCCGCAGATGAAACCATTATTTTACTGCTAGATGATTAAAAAGAGGAAACTCTTTTTTTATTTTTTAGGATTGACAAAGAAAAAGTGTGATGTTATGATAAAAATGTAATTGTACTATTGCAGATAGTACAAGGGAGGAGCGAAATATGATTCAAATTAAAAACTTAACGAAAAGCTTTGATGGAAAACCAGTATTAGAACATTTGAATTGCACAATTCATCACCATTGCATCTATGGATTAGTAGGGGCAAATGGGAGTGGAAAGAGTACCTTGTTAAGACTAATCAATGGAATCCTAAAACAAGAAGAAGGAGAAATCTTAGTAGAGAAAGAATCCGCTTTTGATAATGAAAAGATCAAACAAAAAATGGTTTTTGTTCCAGATGATTTATTCTTTTATCCAAGTTATACGATTTCAGATATGGCTCATTTTTATCAAGCTTTATATCCAACTTTTGATCTAGCATATTTGCAGGAATTAGTAAGTAAACTAAAATTAAATCCAGAGGCCAAAATCAGTAGTTTTTCTAAAGGAATGAAAAGACAGTGTGCTTTGATTTTAGCCTTAGCAACGAGAGCAAAATATTTCTTCTTTGATGAAACCTTTGATGGTTTAGATCCCGTAGTTCGAAATTTCTTTAAAAAACAACTTGCGAAACAAATGGAAGAAGACGATATCACGATTGTGATGACAAGTCATAATTTAAGAGAATTAGAAGATGTTTGTGATAATTTAGGACTTTTATATAAAGGTGGCATCTTATTTGAAAGTGATATTTCTACCATTAAAACCAATATGCATAAAGTACAAATTTCTTTTTCAGAAGATTTTGATCAAAAAAAATTTCCAGATTTTGAGATTTTATCCTTTCATAAAGTAGGAAGTGTTGCTAGTATGATTATCAAAGATTCGGAAAATACAGCATATCAAAAATTAAAGAAGATGAAACCACTTATTTTAGATTTTTTACCTCTTACGTTAGAAGAAGTATTTATTTATGAAATGGAGGCATTAGGCTATGAATTTAATGAAATTCTTTAATCGAAACTATATGATAGAAAATTTAAAAAAATCCAAAGCAGTGTTAGCATTCTTAATCGGAATTGTTCCTATTGTTAGTACTTTTATTTATTTTGTCTTAAGAAGTCATAATAATATATTAAGTATTCAATTAGAATCCATCTCAGCTGTTCACTATGTAGGTATCTTTTTGATTCCATTACTGTTATCCATTTCCTTATTTGACTATGTATATAAAAAAAGAAGTGTTGATTTTATTGGTTCTATGCCATTATCGAGAAAGACCATCTTTATCACGAATACGATTGCAGGATCACTTCTTTTGATGGCCATGGTATTATTGAGTGCCTTTGGAATTTGGCTAATCAATTTATTGATGGATTTTATTTTACCAGGAAGAATGCTTTTGGATTATATTGTAGTATGGACTTGTACTTATTTATTTTGTTTTATCTTAGCCAATCTAGCAATGAGTATATCCGGAAATAAAATAACCCAAGTAATTGTAACCATCTTATTATTCTTTCTTCTTCCTTTTTTACTTCAATTTAGTTATATGAAATTAAATCCTAGATATGGTACAGGTTATTATCCGATTACGATTCAAGAAGAAAACCAACAAGAAAACCAATTGAATTCTTATTTAGCAACTTCCGTAGAACATTTGAATCTCACCACTCCTTATCGAATGATTGGTGAAAATTTATTTGGAACTTCATTTCAATTATGGGATGTGATTGCTACTTGGAAAATGGTCATCCTTTCAATCGGAGGATTTTTCTTAGGATTATTCTTCTTTCAAAAAAGAAAAATGGAACACAATGAGATTACTTTTTCTAGTTTAAGAATTCACAATTTTGTCAAAACGCTTACTTTAATTCCTGTTGCAGTGGTTTTGGGAAATCTTGCGATAGAAAACAATTCTATCACCTTAAAAGTAGGATTTTTACTAATCCTTCTCGGTTATTACTATATCTATGATCTACTAACCCGAAGAACTCTTGCGGATTGGAAAAAAACATTGATTCATTTTTGTATATCGATTATTTTCTTATTTCCACTTGCTATCTTATTAGATGTAGGAAATCGTAATAATCGAGAAGAAATAATCTTAAAAGAAGATATCAAAGGATATCAATTATCTTTGAATACGGAAGATGTTAATCCAATCAATTATGTAGAGGTTCAAAATCAAGAAACCATTGATATGATTACCAGTATGTTAGAAAAAGGAAATCAAACAGGAATCCAACATCAAGTAATTTTAAAGACAAAAGAGAAAGAATATCATATATTGGCTTATTGGAACAAAGAAGATTTTACGAAAGTAAGAGAGCAAATCGAAAAAACAGAAAAAGTACCAAATCCAAATTCTCTTTTACTGAAAAATAAAATGTATGCTTTTTCTTTCTCTTTTGAATATGGGGATTTAGAATTTGTAACAGAGAATGCTAAAATTGTAGAGGAAGCAAAAAAATCTCTTTTAGAAAACAGAAGTTGTGATACCAAATATAAATTAAATCAAAAAGGATATTTATATGCATATAGTCAAGGATGTAATCAAGCTATTGTGGTAGATAGTTGTACTTCTAGTATTTTAAGTGAATATGTACAAGATATTTATGAGAAAGAAAGTCAGAAAGTTGCTCAAAAATTAAAAAAATTAACTCGTACGCAATTAAAAGAAAAAAATATGACGATATTGTTAAGTTCTTATTATATGATAGAAGATCATTCCAATATCGATTATAATCATTTCTTTTCTACCATTTCTTTCTATCAAAAAGAAATGGAATTGATGCAGTTTATTAGAAAATATGATCAAGATTCTTTTGATATCACAAAAAGTTATATTGGAATTACGGGATATTTAGATGGAAAGCCTTATTTATACTATACGAATCGTATCCAAGAGTTTATGGATATCTTTGATGATTTATTAGAGGTAGATACCGATGATATTAATTAATTTAGATTATCAAGATAGAACTCCTATCTATGAGCAGATTGTTAATACTATTGAAAAATATGTTGCTGTAGGAATTTTAAAACCAAAAGAACAAATTCCATCGATTCGAGAATTAGCTACTACGTTAGGGATTAATCCCAATACAGTAAAAAAAGCTTATGATATTTTAGAAAATAAAAAGGTTATTACTTCTTTCTCTACGAAAGGAACTTATATTTCTGATCAAACAGATAAAGTGTTAGAAAATAGAAAGAAAGAAGAAATCAAAAATTTAAAAAAACAAATAGAAGTTCTAAAAGGACTAGGAGTAACCGAGCAGGAAATCATCAAAGTGATGCAAGAAAAATAGATGTTAGATAGAAAAAGGAAAGAATGATATGGAAAGAGAAGTAAAATCGAAAAAAAGCTTAAGATATATGGTATTACTCATAATAGGTATGGTAATGATGGTAGTATGTAGTGTAATGGCTATGAAGAATTATCTGGAGGAAAAATCTGAAAAAGAAAAGGGTGCTAGAACGGTATTTCAAAGACAAATCATGGAAAAAGAGGATGGCTGGTATTATTTTCTAGATAAGAATAGAACGGAACTGCAAATAGGACAATATCAATATTATTATAGTTTTGGTGGATGTAATTTAAAATATGAAACCTTAGCTGATAATTACGCTACTATAACAGATAATACTACTGGTGAAATTTTATCAACTATGCCAAAAACTCCTCCTTCTTTATCTACTTCTTATCGTTCTAAAAATGGAAAGAAAACAGAAAAACAAGAATTGATAGAATTGAATCAATTCTTTCAACAAAAACAAATTCCTAGAAAACTTACAGCAGATGATTTAAAAGAAATAGAATTCGTTAATTTTGATCCCGATGATATTGTTACTTTATGGAATCAATCGGATGATAGTAAATATTTACATCAAAAAGAATTTGGACCATATCCTAATTTAGTAGCTTGTAATTATCTAAAAAATGATTCTAGTAACAATTATTTTCAAGTAGGGGTAATGGTAAATTATGGATTGATTCAAGAAGTTAGAATGGATTATATCAATGAAACGAAAGAATATTTAACCGATAAAATGGAAAGCCAAACAGCAAGTAAGGAAGAGCAAGAACTTTACAAAAATATGCAAAATATGGAAAAAACAATCATCGAGAAACAATCTTTTGCAATAGAAGATAGCTATCCTGATTTAAAAACAAATAGCTTTTATACACCATTATTTGATTTACTAAATCAATATGAAGCGAAAAAATAGGGGAAGTATATATGATTCAATGTAGTAATATTTCTAAAAGCTATGATAATCCCATTTTCCAAAATTTTTTTTATCACTTCGAAGAAACTGGCTTTTATGTTTTATATGGAGCAAGTGGGAGTGGTAAAACAACTTTATTGCAGATTTTATTAGGAATTACTCCTTTTGAAGGAAGTATTCGATATGGAAACAAGGAATATCGCAATCAAGTTGTTTTTGATGAGGTGCAGGAACAAATAGCTTATATCTCCCAAGATAATTATTTTATTGATTATCTTACCATGGAAGAAAATATCAAGTTAGAAACGAAAAAAGATAAGAAATCCATCGTAAATACTGCAAAATTATTAAAAATAGAAAACCTTCTTGAAAAATTGCCGAATCAATTATCCGGAGGAGAAAGGCAAAGATTTGCTATTTTAGGGAATCTTTTAAAGAATAAGAAAATCTTTCTTATGGATGAACCAACTTCTAGTTTGGACCAAAATAATAAGAGAATTATTTTTGAAATCATTCAGAAATTAAAGGAGAAAGTCTTGGTGATTTGTGCAACTCATGATGAAATGGTATTTGAATACACCAATCATATCATTGATTTTAATCATTTAGAACAATATCAAACGATAAAAGAAAATCATTCTAATTTTTCAATAGACAAAAAACATGCTTTTTCAATTTTCTCTTGTTCCCTTTTATTTCAAAGTTTATGGAAACAAGTGAAAAGAAATGCGGAAAAAATATCATTTTTGTATATTCTTATTTTTACTTTAGCACTATTACTTTGTTTTGCTTGTACGGATTTTCAATCGAAATTATTTTCTAGTTTAGTAAATGTTTATCATACCAATGCAATTCGAATTGATTGTTCGATTGATACAGGAAATTATTGTCAAGATATTTTGTCAAAATATGATGTATCAGAAGTAGTTTACCATTATGTCAGAAATGCTCCTACTAGTGAAGAAGTAGAGGGTTCTATCGTAAAAGATGATTTTCATTATGAATTAAAAATTTTATCCTTACCAACGAAAGAAAAAGATTTTTATCAAGCACATGATAAATTATTATATGGGACTTATTTTTCAAACCCAAATCAAATGATTGTTGGATATCAAGAAGCATTGAAGTTAGCAGAAAAATATCAAGTAGAATTAGAGGAATTAATGGGAAGAAAAGAAGTATTTCTTTTACCAGATGGTGAAGATACTTTTGAAATTGTAGGAATTTTAAAACCATTGGATCAAGAAACCTCGTATTATTTTCAATCTGTTTTAGGTGTTTATCCATTTGATAATTACTATTATGTAAATGGAAGTTATTTGGAAAAATATTTATATGATGATGTTTTGGGGCAAGATGAACTAAATCCAGGAACTCGCTCTACTGCTTTAACAGTCTTTTTCGAAAATAAATATAGTTTTTTAGATTTCTATCATGATTATGAAAATAAGACTTTGCAAGAGGATTTGATTCGCCTTTATAACCCAGTTAGTAATTTTGTAGAATATGAATTAAATATGGAGACTGTTAGAATAGTCTGTTTCAGTATTAGCATCACCTTTTTAGTGCTAGCTATGATTTTCTACTTACAAATTCATAAAACTCAAAATGCTTATACTGATCATTATTATTGTATTTATCAATATTATGGATATAGTCATAAAGAAATTAAATATGCAAGTATTGGTTATTTTGTTACTTATATTATCTTTTTATTAATTCTTTCTGTAGCTTGCTCTAGTATTCTTTCTATGATCATCAATCAAATCGTTGTTTGGAAACATCTTCTTCCATTCCCTATATTTGTAGTGGATGGAAAGTGGATTTTCTTCTTAATCTTAATTTTAGGATTTGTTGCGATGTTAGAAGGAATTTATTTAAATTATATTCGTAAGAAAGATGGTTGGTATCAAATGTTGAAAGAGAAAAGTGATTTATTATGATTGAATTAAGAAAAATTACCAAAAAATATGATCATGTCGTATTAGATCATGTGAACTTAACCTTCAAAGAAGGAAATATTTATATTTTAAAAGGAATTAGTGGAAGTGGCAAAACAACATTATTTAATATTTTAGCAGGATTAGATAGTAATTATGAAGGAAAATATCTATGGAATAACAAAGATGTGAAAGAGATGTCTATTAAGGAACAAATTAAAACCGTCAATCAAATCTCTTATGTCTTTCAAAAAAGTTATTTGTTTCAAAAACTAACAATTCAAGAAAATTTATTATTTATCAAAAATGATTTGACATTAATTCAAAAATATGCGAAACAATTTCAAGTAGAACATTTATTAAATCAAAAACCAGAACACTTATCGGGAGGAGAAAAACAGAGAATTGCTTTCATTCGTGCTTTACTATTAGATAGTAAAATGATTTTATTAGATGAACCCACTTCCTCCCTAGACCCTAAAAATTCAGAAATATTCGTAACCTTTTTCAATCAAGTTGAAAGACAAGATAAGATTATTTTTATCGCAACCCATAAAAATATTTATGATACGATAGCAAACCAAATCATTCGAATAGATTATGGAAAAATCAAAATAGAAAAGAATGAATTAGTTTTTCAAGATGAACCAGAAGAAAAGAAAGAAACCAATCCAAAGGAAAATACTTGGAAAAATGATTTCTTGTTTGCTTTGAAAAGAAAAAAGAAAAGATTGATATTATGTCTCTTTGCCACGATTTTATTTCTTCTGATTTTGTGTTCTATTTCCTTAGTACTAAATTTTAAAAGAGAATATTTGAAAGTAAGATCAAAAACTTATCCCTTACATGTGATGTCTATTTTAAAAACAGAAACCAATTATTTAGAACCATATATTCAAAAAGAATATGAGAATTATCAGATACAAGAAGAAAATTATAAAGCCTATATTTTATTGGAGGAAGAAGACTGTATTTTAACTGATCCTTCCATCTTACAGTATGGAACTTATCCCAAAAATGATTCCGAAGTACTGGTAAACGAAGAATTTGTACAAAAGATATTTCCAGGATTAGAATATCCGAATGTTTTGGGAAAAGAAATTATGCTAGTAAATAATCAATTTACGATTTCCGGTATTATTTTGAGTGGAGAATATGAAGATTATCATGTTTATCAAAATAATGCTTATTATAAAGAAATAGGAATTTTATATAAAGATACTATTAGTCCTGCCGTATTTGTACCTTATCAAAAAATGAAAGAAATCGGAACGAAACAAGAAAATCCATATACGGTAGTTACCATTTCCAAAGAAAAAGCCTTAGATTTTTATGAAAATATAAATTCTTTAGAAAATGATTGGTTACAATATAATTTGCCATGGGAAAATATGTTGTCGAATGAATATTCTTCCATTTATGCGATTTTGTTCCTATTTGGGATTATTTTAATCTTTTCGATGTTTTTCATTTTCTTATTTGTAGTCAATAAAATTACTCTAGAATTATCTTATCGCCAAAGAGAATTTGGATATCTCCAGTTATTTCGTGTAAAACAAAAAAGAATTCTACGAATTTATTTAATAGATTATCTATTAGAAATTCTAGTAGCCATTCTGTTAGGAATTCTTCTTTATCATATTTTTTCTTTTATTTTATATAGAAAATGGCATCTTTATTTCTTTTTACCACCTATGATTTGGATTATCATTATCGGTATTTTATTTCTTTACTTTTATTTTTTAGTAAAATTACCAATTTCCAAATATTTAAAAAAGGATATTTTAGATTTAATTCGTCATTAAGAATAGTTTACAAATTTTCCTCTTCTACATAAGATACTAATAGGAGGTACACGGATGGATAGTTATCAAAGAAACCAACAAAGAAGAAAAAAATGTCAAGAAAAGTGGGATGAAAATCAACCATGTCCAATAAGGGTAGTAGGAGTGATGGGACCAACAGGATTACAAGGACCTCCAGGAGAAATTGGTCCTACTGGACCACAAGGGGAACCTGGTGAAATAGGAGCAACGGGACCTACTGGGGAAAGAGGAGCAGATGGAAATAGTATTACGATTTTAGGATATTTTGATACAGAACAAGATTTAAAAAAGAATCATCCGATTGGAAACATAGGAGATTCTTACTTAGTAGGAGATCATTTATATGTTTGGTCAGAGGAAAATAAAGAATGGAAAAATGTTGGGGTGATTCGTGGACCGCAAGGAGAAATGGGACCAACAGGGGCAACCGGAGAAAAAGGGGAAACAGGACCAATTGGACCGATCGGTCCTCCTGGAGAACAAGGAAATCCCGGTATCGCAGGACCAAAAGGCGAAAAGGGAGACCAAGGACCACCAGGACCACAAGGTCCTCCCGGAACATTTCCTATTTCCACCGCTTATTTTATTACAACTAACAATGATTTAGAAAATGGAAGTTATACGGTAGAATCAGATGCAAACCTTCCTCTTTTTTCCAAAAAGATAGGGGATAACGCGGATTTTTACTTAAGTACGAGAAACCATACCATCACCATTTTAAAAGCAGGAATTTATAAAATAGATTTTATGGCAATGATACGCCCTTCTGTTTCTGCTGGACCCCAAGATAGTTCTAATGTAATCACCATTGGAATTACCAAAGTAGGAGAACCTGTGCTATATATAGGAGTTACCATAGTAGGGGACCCTGCTCTTCCAACCATGGTAACAGGAGAAGGAATTATTGAATTCACCAACGATAAAGAATGGATAGAATTATCGAATTTAGGAAAGAATACACTCATCGTAGAAAGTCCACCAACTTCTGAACTCTCAATAACTTCTCCTTTAGCCAATCCAGCAGTAGCAATTACGATTCAAAAATTAAAGTAGAAGTATGAATTTGGTATTCAATAAGATTAGATGATAAAAAATCTAATCTTATTTGATATTATTTCATAGTTTATTTTATATTTGTAGAGTTTGGTCTTTGTTTTCTGAAGTATTTTAAAATGATAGTAAATTTATGATAAAATGAAATTGGTGATTATCATGCAATTAGAGGATTTAAAAAGTGAATATGATAAACTTCAATTGAAATATGGTGCCAGAGAATTAGATTCTATATATAGTGGCGGTTGTAAAAATAATCCAGATATATGCTTTGTCTTTATGAATCCAACTGGACGAAATATAGCATCTTCTAAGAACTGGAAAGGAATCAAATCTCCTTGGATTGGAACAAAAAATATATGGGATTTATTTTTTGAATTAAATTTGATGGATAAAGATATTTATCAAAAAATAAAATCTATAAAGGGTACGGATTGGTCAGAAGAATTCGCTCAAAAAGTTTATCAAGATGTAGAAAAACATAGATACTTTATTACAAATTTAGGAAAATGTACCCAAGTAGATGCTAGAGAATTACCTGATAATGTATATAAAAAATATTTGCATTTGTTAGTAAAAGAATTGGAAATCATTCAGCCTAAATCAATTATACTATTTGGTAATCAAGTAAGTTCTATTGTATTAAATGAAAAAATATCAGTTTCCAAAGTAAGAAAACAACTTTTTGAGAAGAAAATAAATGAAAAAAAATATAACTTTTATTCTGTTTATTATTCAGTAGGGAATGGAAGATTTAATATGGATAAATCGATTGAAGATATAAAATGGATTATGGAAAACTTATCAATAAATAATCAGGAGTTTTTAAATAATGAAAGACTTGCAAAAATATGTTGAAATAATATATACTGCTTAAAAAAATAGATGTTTTGTGTTGATTTAACTTAGAAGGTTTGATTTTTTAATTTGGATGATGTGTCTCATTTCTCATCAATTTTATCAATTAAATAAATTTTATGTTTATCTTGTTAATGACAAAATGATTAGCCTCCTAGGTATTTTGACAATAAATCAAAATACTTAAGAGGATTTTTTTAACAAAAAAACCAATCTTTCGATTGATTTCTATATATCAATGTTCGAAAAGTTCGAACAGATTTGTCACTGGAGCGGATGATGGGAATCGGACCCACGTAGTCAGCTTGGAAGGCTGGGGTTC
>CANPVK010000024.1 GCA_947581715.1 uncultured Bacilli bacterium | reverse complement strand
CTTTGATAGTACTCTTTCATTCCATATTTCATATATCGACTAATTGCTGGTACTGCAATTAATAATAAAAGCCCAATAATAACAATTACAGCCATTAATTCTACTAATGTATATCCCCTTTTTTTCATCTTTTCACCTATCCTCAATTTACTTCCTTAGAAACTTAAAAAATTTATTTTATCGAAATTTTATCCATCATTTTCCAAAATCATTTCTGATTCTTTTTCTATTTTTCTATCTTCATTTTACTTGAAAATCTCTTTTCTGACAAGTCTTTTTCTATCATTGTGTGGTTTCTAAGGAAGTAAATTAAAAACTAAAAAAGAGGATGATTATAAAAACAATCATCCTCTTTTAATTGAAACAATCTAAATTAAGAAAATAATTAAACAAACAATTACAAGAACAACCAACAATTGTAAAAATAACTTCCAGATATGTTTTAACCACTGACCATAAGAAACATTTAAATAAGTCAAAGTTCCTATTAGTAATAAACTAGTTGGTGCAATCAACATAACAAGTCCATAAACAGATTGAAATATAACCCCAAGAACAGGATACAACTCACTATCCGTAATAACAGAAGTAATATATGGTAAAGTATTTTGTGCAACATAAAGTGGTTCAATGTTTAAAACACTAGAAATAGCAGCAATAATTGTCATAAAAATTACATTAAAACCATCTGTAAGGTCCATAAAGAATTTAACTATATTTAACTGAAATGGATGGTAAACACCAATGATAATGATAATACAAGCAATTAACATATAACTTGCTGGCTTCAAAGCTTTACGAATTCCATTCATTACACCATCAAAGAAATCATCCAACTTTAAACCATAAATAAAGGCTAAGAAACAAGAAGCTAAGACAATAAAAGCTGGAATTTCATATGCTAAGGACCAATTCCCTATTGATTGAAAAGTCCATGCATAAGGACTAGTACCTAACAGTTTGGCAAATATTGGAAAATCAAAAATTTGAAAATCCTTTACAGCAGTTAAAGAAGTATCAAACCAATTAATTCCAAATAAAGACCACTGAAACATAGAAATCAACAAAACAACAAAAAGTAAATCAAATATGAAAACGAATGGCCATATAAGAATCTTTTTCTTAGGTTTGACCTTAATTACTTCTTCTTCTATCATATCATAAGCCTTCGTTTTAGCACTCTTTCCTTTCTTAGCAGTTTCTTTTGTAGATTTTTTCTCATCTTTACTTTCATCTGATTTCTTTAAATGTGCATGACTAGCTTTAGAAGTTTTTTTAGTAGATTTTTTAGTAAGTTTATTTTGCCCTTTTGCTACTGTCTTTAAATCCTCTTTCTCGATAGAAATATCTGCTTTTTCTTTAGCTATCTTATTACTTTCTGGTACAAACTCTAAAACTCTATCAGTTCCATTTTTTGTCTTTTTAGCATACAACAAAACATTATAAACAAGTAATATTAACCCAATAACTAATAAAATAATCTTCGTATATATCTCACTATATATATCAAGGCCTAACAACCCATTAATATCATAAGTAATATTAGTACCTAAAGTTGCTCCCATAATACCAACTATTGTAGATCCAACAGTCACACTAATTGCAACCAATTTATTATATCCCATAAGTAAAACCAAAGAAATAATGAATGGAAATATAAATAAAATTCCAAAAGAAAATCCAGTAATAGACACCAACGTTGCAATCAAAATCATTGTAATAGCTAAAAAGATAGCTTCTCTTCCTTTAAACATCTTTACAATTTTATCAAGAATAACACGATAAGCAGGAATTTTATAACTTACTCCATAAAATATACCAGTTGCTAAAACAACGAAAAAGACATAGCCAAAATAATTAAATAATAATGTTACATAAGAAACAAAATCAAATAATCCCAATTGACTCCTTTCGCCTATTAATAATTCAGATTGGTAAGATGCTGTAGGAAAAATCCATGTACATAACGCTACCACCAATATCGATAATAAAACAATTTTTAAAACATTATGTTTTTTCATATTAACCCTCCCATATTCATTATACATAATTATTTCCAAAAAACAAAGCTTTTTACGTGAAAGTTTTGTGAAAAAAGCTATTGATCACTCAATAGCTTACATTTTTTACTCATTTTCTTCTTCTAATGGTTTCATTAATGGAAACATTACCACATCACGAATACTTTCACTACCGGTTAATAATTGCACAATTCGATCAATTCCCATTCCCCAACCAGAAATAGGAGGCATTCCATATTCCATTGCATTAATATAATTATAATCCATTTCCATTGCTTCCTCGTCCCCATTTGCTTTTAAGGATGCTTGTTCTAATAATCTTCTTTCTTGTTCTTGCGGATCTACTAATTCGGAGTATCCATTCACAATCTCTGCACCATTGATTACTAATTGGAAACGATCACTAATTTCTGGTCTTTCATCATTACTTCTAGCAAGAGGAGATAAACTGGTAGGATGTTCTGTCAAATAAACTGGTCCAATCATATTTGGTCTTGCAACTTTCTTATATAACACATCTACCAAATTTCCAAATCCTAAATTTTCTAATGGAGTTTCACTTTCTACTTCAATTTTATTTTCTATAATTTTCGCTAATAATTTTTCTTTCGTATCATAAACCTGAATATCAATATCTGCATATTGAATTAATAATTCGCGAAAACTTACTCTCTGCCAATCTCCACTCATATCGATTTCTTTATCACCAAATGGGATGATTAAAGTTCCAAAAATTTTTTGAATAATTGTTTGCAACATTTTTTGAATAAATTTCATATTGTCTTCATAATTGAAATAAGCTTGATATCCTTCAATCATTGTAAAATCCTGCAAGTGAGCAGCATCCATTCCTTCATTTCGGAAACAACGAGCAATTTCATATACTTTTGGAATTCCTGCAACAACGGCTCTTTTTAAATAGGTTTCTGGAGCAATTCTTAAATAAACATCTAAATCTAAAGCATTATGATGAGCTTTAAACGGTCTAGCAGTTGCTCCACTTGGTTTATTATTTAAAATAGGAGTTTCGATTTCCATATATCCAAGAGAATCTAAGTAATTACGCAATTCACGAATAAACTGAATACGAATCAAAAAACGTTTTCTGGTATCTTCGTTCATAATTAAATCCACATATCTTTGACGATAACATGCTTCTAAGTCAGTTAGACCATGGAATTTTTCAGGAAGTGGTTTTAAAGCTTTTCCTAAAAAGGTAAATTTACTTGCTCTTAGTGTTTTTTCTCCGGTATGAGTTGTAAAAATTTCTCCTTCTGCCCCAATAAAATCTCCAATATCTACGTTTGCTTTAAAGAACTCATAAGCTTCTTCTCCTACTAAATCTATTTTGATAGAAATCTGTAGTTCTCCTTCTATATCACGTAATTTTAAGAAACTCATTTTACCCATTTTTCTTAAAAAGACAATTCTTCCTGCCACATGAACATCGGTTATTCCATCTTCTAAATTACTTGCTTCCTTTAAAGAATGTGTTACTTCATATCTTTCTGGATAGGGATTACAGAATTCCCTAATCTTATCTATTTTTTCTCTTCTGACTAATTCCTGTTCTGTAAAACTTCTCATGATAAACCTCCTATTTTTCTTGTATTACTTTTGTTTTTGCTAACACATCATGAAGACCCCTACCATCTTTTCGAAATAAAATCATCATTAAAATCACAAAAATCAAAAGATAATCTAACATTTGTATTCCAAAACTGATATAAGCATAATAGCTTTTACCAATGATTAATAAAGCTGCCAATACGAGAATATTCGTTAAAATAGAATTTACTAATATGGAATGTATCGCAACTTGATTGATTGTTAACTCCTTTTCATCTTCACTAATTAATCTTAATTTCATTAATTTTTTACCAAGAGTCTGTCCCTTATTATAAAACTGAAAAACAATAAAGTAAAGAATTATGAATATGACTTGTATGATCATAGGAAATACATTAGCATAATCCAAATCATATAATACATCATTAGAACGCTCCATGATTTCCAAAAAGGATGCATTTTTTTCCACTGCTTCTGTCTGAATTTGTTCATATTCTTTTAGGTATTTATCATAATTTTTATTTTCTGGAAGAAAGAATAAAACAGTTGTGCATACAGTAGAAACGATTATGATATCAATGATATAAGCAATTAATCTCGGAAATAAATACGGCTTATTTTCTGTTTTCTCTATCACCACTGTTGTCTCTTCTTTTTCTTGGGGATTCTTTTCTTTTTGATCTACTATTACTGCTTCTCGTACTTCTTCTTTTTTCTTTCTTGGCATATTATTCACCTTTTCTTTCTATTTTTTGAATATCATTTTTATATTCATTTAATATCTCCATTATAGCAGATATCTCTTTTTTTAGAAATATTTTATTTTTGATTTCATTAGAGTTTGGTAAACCTTTTAAATACCAAGCTATATGATTTCGTATTTCTAAAACAGCTAGTTTTTCATCTTTTAATTCACATAAACTCTGTAAATGTTCTAAACACATTTCTATTTTTTCCACAAAAGAAGGTTTTTCTAAAATGATACCTTGCTCTAAATAGGCATTAATTTCTTTGATTAACCAAGGATTTCCTAGCACTCCTCTACCAATCATAATGAGATCGCATCCTGTTTCTTCTAACATTTTTTTCGCACTATCTATATCGATAATATCTCCATTTCCAATGACTGGAATGGATACCGCTTCTTTTACTTGCTTAATAATATTCCAATCTGCTTTTCCACTATAACCTTGACTACGAGTTCTAGGGTGAACACAGATAGCGCTTGCTCCTGCTTTTTCACAGATTTTTGCTACCTCTACTGCATTGATATGTTCCATATCCCAACCACTACGAATCTTCACCGTTACTGGAATTGGAACACTTTTTACTACACTGGAAACAATTTCATAAATTTTTTCTGGATTTTTTAAAAGAGCACTACCTGCTTGAGCCTTGATTGCTACTTTCGGTACTGGACATCCCATATTGATATCAATAATATCCGGATGCATATGTTCATAAATAAACTGTGCTGCTTTTACAAACGATTCTTTATCACTTCCAAAAATTTGTTGCGCAATCGGTCTTTCACTTTCTTCCATATAAAGCATATCGATTGTTTTTTTATTTTGATAAAAAAGAGCCTTATCACTAACCATTTCTGCATAAATAAGTCCAGCACCCATTTTTTTGATTATTTTTCGAAAACTAGAATTCCCTATTCCTGCCATAGGAGCTAACACTGTTTTATGTTTTATTTCAACGTTTCCTATATATACCATCTTATCCCTCAAATCATTATAGATAATAACATAAAAATGAGAAAAAAGAAACTAATACAGCTTCCTTTAATCCTTTTTACTAAAATTAAAATATACGATAATAAACGAAAAAGAAACCTTAGAATCTTCTTAAATCTCACAATAAAATCCAGCTTTTGATTTTTATCTTATATTTTAAAATATTTTCTTTAATTGCTTTACTTCTGGTTTTCCAGTTTGTTTTAAAGCTCTATTAATCCCCGTATCACTTACTAAACCAGCAATAGGTTCTACCCTTTCAATACGATAGTACTCTTTATATGGTCTTAATGGTTGATATTTTGGTAGGTGTTTATGATCTCTTCCAACCAAACGAAGAGCTACTACTTTGGATTCTATCAAAGAAGTATCCCCATAAGCTTCCAAATTAATAGTTTTAACATGACCAATATAAATATGATGATAAATTCCCATAAGTTACCTCCATCCTAATTTTCATTAGGAGAGTTATCTTACTATATTTTTGGGATATTTGTCAATAGAGCATCTTTAAAACTGCATCTTTTACAGAGTTCTTCTGATACTTTTCGATTTTGAAAACCTTGCTTTATTTTTTGATATCGACTACTGCACATGACTTCTTCTAAAGTATTTTGATAAATATTTCCTAATTGGATAATTCCATCCCCATCTAAACAACAAGGCACAATGGTACCATCTACCAAAATGGCTAACTGATCTCTTAATGCATAACAAAACCCACGATCATGATAATAATCATTTTCCATACTAGGCCAAACAAATTCATTCGCTTTATCCACATAAATAGAATGCCGAATGCAAATATGGTTTTTGGTTTTAATATCATCCACAACTTCTGGGGATAATTGATAATAAGTTTTGATTTTTTCCACAATATTTGTGGATTTCTGATCCAACTTATTTTCTTGCATAGTCCAAAACCGATAAACAATAACTTTATCTGTTAATCCTTCTACGACATCAAAAATATCATCTAAATAATGTTCTTTTTCGTTTTCACTATGTAAAGAAATATTAATTTGGCGAATCACTGGATGACTTAATTCTTTTTTTCTTTCGAGAAGAAGAGTACCATTCGTTGTTACATTTACTTTTTTATGATATTTTTGACACAAATCTAGAATTTCTTTGAATTGTGGGTGCAACAGTGGTTCCCCTTTTACATGAAGATAAAGATAATCTGTATAGGGATCAATCTTTTTTAAAATTTCTTCCATTTCTACAAGAGTAATATATCTTTTTATGCGATTTGTTGGTTTGCAGAAAGAACAAGATAAATTGCAGATATTCGTAATTTCAATATAAATTTTCTTAAATTTTTTCATTCTATATCTCTGCTTTCAATTCAAATAAGGCATCTCTTAATTCCATGGCACGCTCAAAATCCAATTCTTTAGCGGCCTTCTTCATTTCTTCTTCAATTTCCTCAATCATTCTAAATCGTTCTTTCTGATCTTGTTTTGTTTTTGATTTTGTCTTCGTATCATCACTAACATTACTAATTAATTCACGAATTTCTTTTTGAATCGTTTGTGGAACAATCTCATGTTCTTGATTATATTTTTCTTGAATATTACGACGACGCATCGTTTCTTTCATAGCATTCTCCATACTATCGGTGACTTTATCAGCATACATAATACAGTGCCCATTGGCATTTCTAGCACATCGTCCAATCGTTTGAATTAAACTTCTCTCACTACGTAAAAATCCTTCTTTATCCGCATCCAATATCGCAATCAAACTAACTTCTGGAATATCTAATCCTTCACGAAGTAAATTGATTCCCACAATACAATCATATTTTCCTAAACGCAAATCACGAATAATTTTCATTCTTTCTAATGTTTTTACTTCACTATGTAAATAAGCAACTTTAATATCAATATCCTTTAAATAATTCGTTAACTCTTCCGCCATGCGAATCGTTAAAGTAGTAATCAAAGCTCTTTCATTTTTCTCAATTCGATCTTTAATTTCTCCAACTAAATCATCAATCTGTCCTTCACTTGGTCGAATTTCTATGGTTGGATCTAATAATCCAGTTGGTCGAATAATCTGTTCAATAAAAGTATGATTCGTTTTTTCTAATTCGTAATCACCAGGGGTAGCAGAAACACAGATAACTTGATGGATTTTTTGTTCAAATTCGTCAAATTTTAAAGGACGATTATCCAAAGCACTTGGTAAACGAAATCCATATTCTACTAAATTCATTTTACGAGCTCTATCGCCATTATACATTCCTCTTACTTGTGGTAAAGTAACATGAGATTCATCAACTACTAACAAATAATCTTTGGGAAAGAAATCCATCAAAGTAGTAGGAGTCTCTCCTTCCCCACGTAAGGACATATGTCTAGAATAGTTTTCAATACCACGACAAAATCCGGTTTCTGTTAACATCTCTAAGTCATAATTGGTTCTTTGTTCAATTCTTTCGGCAGGAAGTAGTTTATTATTGTCTTTAAAATATTGAATTCTTTCTTTTAATTCTTCTTTAATTCTTTTTACTGCCTCTATTAGTTTTTCGTCACTAGTAACAAAGTGACTAGCAGGGAAAATACTAACTGTTTTCTTATTTTGAAGAACAGCACCAGTTAAGGTATCAATTTCGGTAATGCGATCTACTTCATCCCCAAAAAATTCAATACGATATCCTTTGGTATTTTGATTTGCTGGAATGATTTCTAAAACGTCCCCTTTTACTCGAAAAGTTCCTCTCTTAAAATCAAAATCATTTCTTTCATACATCATTTCTACCAACTTAGTCATAATGGTATTTCTCTCTACAACATCCCCTACACCTAAACTTAGCATTTTATTACGATATTCTTCTACTTCTCCAATTCCATAAATACAACTAACACTTGCTACCACAATAACATCATCATAAGAAAGTAAGGAACTGGTGGCATAATGACGTAATTCATCAATCTCATCGTTAATGGAAGAATCTTTTTCAATATAAGTATCGGTAGAAGGAACATAAGCTTCGGGCTGATAATAATCATAGTAACTAACAAAATAGCAGACATGATTATTTGGAAATAATTCTTTCAATTCGGAATAAAGTTGTCCTGCTAAAGTTTTATTATGTGCTAATACTAAAGTAGGTTTATTGACTTTTTGAATCACATTCGCAATGGTAAAAGTCTTCCCTGTTCCTGTTGCTCCTAATAAAACTTGATACTTTTTACCATCATGAATACCATTTACTAATTTTTCGATTGCCTGAGGTTGATCCCCAGACGGTTGATATTTAGATACTAACTGAAACATAGAATTCCTCCCCTTAAAGTCACGATTTCGATAATATATTTTAGCATTATTTCCAAAAGAAAACAAGGAAATACAATCTTTACACAGATAAGGATGGTAATATAAAGTATAATTATGACATTTTAGTAAATATATGAACAAAAACTAAAACAAATTTAGATACAAATGCTATAATAAACACAGATACTTATCAGTACTCTAATAATAATTAGAAAGATTAACTAACTAATTACAATGGTAGGGATATTACTTATGATGAAATAGTATCAAGTGAAATTGGATAAACGATAGAAGTCTATACAATTATAGTGATAGTTCTAAGGGTTTAGATACTAGTTATCAATATGATGTAGATGATATTCGAACATCTAAAATAGTAAATAGTATAAAACAACATACTATTTAGAAAATAGTAATATTATTTATGAATAAAAAAATGATATCATTTATTATTGATATAATTTAATGGGACTAATTGGTTTTATTATAATGACGAAGTTTATTATTGTATCAAAAATGTACAAGATAATATTACAGAAATATTAGATGCAAATTATAATCGTTTTTTCAAAATTTATTCTGATTACAAAATTAAAATGAAAGGAGAGTAGGAATAATAATGAGAGTAAAGTTAGATAGAAAAAAGTATGCAAACAGATATCATAGTAAGGCAAAATTTTATGGTGGAATAGATTGTAATAGTCAAAAAACATATGATGTGATAGCAATTGTAAAAGACAAAAAACGTTATTGTTATCTACTACAATATGATCCAATTGGTGGCTACCTTGAATTAATTGATTCTGAATTTTTTACTGTAATAGATGAACATATACCAGAACATTGGATTTTTCGTGTACATAATCGAAAAGATAAAAAAGCAAGGAAAAAAATTTTTAATCTAGATATTATTTTTGACTTATATCTGGGTCCACAAGAGTTAATTGAGCGTGTTGGTTTCTTTTATGATGTACTTGAATACAATTTAGAAGCTGTTCAAACCTATTATGATTATTTAAAAAAATATGGAAAGGAATGGAGAACTCCTCCTCAAACATAATAAAATTGAAAATTATTTGAAGCCAAAAAAGACAAAGTGGGGCTGTTGGGAAATTAATTTCTCAATAATTTTTTTCCTTATGCATTACATTTTTTAATACGTAAATCAGCACACGAATGGCGGTCACAAATTTACTTTGTCCATCTAGTTATTGTTAGTGTAATTGATTAGTTCTTTTCCTTGAATAAACTCAATTAGATCAGAATCTACAACAAGCTTTTTAAATTTATCTCGTTGCTCTTTACTATTATCTAATAACCCAACTACAACTTTTCCATTTGCTTCATCAATATAACTAAAACTCAAATTATCATATTCGACATAATCAGATGAAAAATATTCAATTATTTTATCATTTACCTCATTTAATTTTGCTTGATCAACATCTTTTTTACAACCTATAATTCCAATCAACACAATAACCATTAAAATAACTAATAAAAAGTTTTTTTTCATTTTTCTTTTCCCTTCTCACTATTCATAAACTTAATATATTAAATATTATACTAAATAATATATGCGAATGCAAAATATTCAAAATGTGAATTAGTTTGTTGAAATCCTATTTATATATAAATTTTGATTTGGATATCCAAACGAGATTTCCTAATGAAAAGCAATCCAATATATTCAAAAATATTCAATATGACGTAACAGTTCAAACTATAGCAATTAACAAATGAAATTTCTTATCAAATATGAAATTGTTGAACATTTAGATAATTTTTATACAACTGAGATAAGATCTCTTATTAGTAATATAGGCTGAAAACAAAATAGTTTTTATATTTTCTGATAAATAACAGGAATAGGAAGAAGACATTCATCTTGAGAACTATCTAAATATAATTTTTCATATACAAAAATTTCATGATTTTCATCCATCGCAAAATAACCTAATTTAACATATTGATTTTCTGCCACTTTGGCTGGAAAATACCAATTATCTAATGGCGGTGCAAGAAAGCTAATAAAAATTCCATTATCCCATGTATAAACATGTTCAAGAAATCCATTATCACGTAATTCTTTTTGTTCCACAATTCCCTGGTAAAGAATTGCCAACAATTGATTTTGATTAATTAAAGTACTATGATTTTCTAAATCGAATTGATGACAATAAAGAATTGAATTTTGCAAATTTCGATTAGAATTATGGTTTTCAATTGGTAAAGAAAGCGGATAATCTCGAAATTGTGGAAAATACCAAAAACTATCAGGAATCATAGCTTCTGGAATAGAAAAAGAATTTGCTAATTTTTTAAATTTTTCTTCTTTTATAAGACTTGTATCAATATAATATAAACTTTTTATACGATCAGGAGTAGATAAACCATTTACTAGGATATCTTCTGATTTGGATGTTACCTCATATAATCCATAGCATGTATATTGTAAAGAATCATATCCAATTGGAATTTCTGTTGGTGGTACTATCTTTTTAGAAGCTATATGAATAGATTTTTCATTCCAATATTTTATTTCATAGTCATCCGGTATCAAATATTCTTTTATTTTATATTGATTATTATGAAAATATATTTTTTGGTTAAAAATATCAAACATAATATCATTTCTAATTTCAATATGAATAGCTGACACTATTGATCTCACTCCTTTACTACATCCATGATTTAAAAACAAAATTATATTATACGAAAAATAGAAAAAAAGTCTAGTATTTCTACCAAACTTTCCTCATAAGAGTCTTCTAATTTTTTATTTTTTTGTTTTTTCTAAACTTTCTGCTAAAACTGTTCCTGCAGTTACCAAATTTTGTAAATCACTTGGTACAATAATTTTCGTAGATTGTCCGTTGGCTACTTCTACCATAGCATCATAGCTTTTTAATTTTAGTACAGTATCATCTGCTTTCGCATCCTTTAATAATTTTAAAGATTCGGCTTTTGCTTCTGATACTTTTAAAATAGCTTGAGCTTCTCCTTCTGCCTCACGAATATGGGTTTCTCTTTTGGCATCAGCTCTTAAAATAGCACTCTCTTTTTCTCCTTCTGCAATCAAGATAGCAGCTTTCTTTTCTCCTTCTGCTTGTAAGATTTTTTCACGTCTTTCACGTTCTGCTCTCATTTGTTTTTCCATTGCTTCTTGAATATCTCTTGGCGGAATAATATTTTTTACTTCTACACGATTTACTTTAATTCCCCAAGGGTCTGTTGCTTCATCCAAAATACTTCTCATTTTAGAATTAATAATATCACGACTCGTTAAAGTTTGATCTAATTCCAATTCTCCAATAATATTACGTAACGTAGTAGCTGTTAAATTTTCAATCGCATTTACTGGATTTTCTACTCCATAAGTATATAATTTTGGATCAGTAATTTGAAAATAAACTACGGTATCAATTTGCATTGTTACATTATCTTTGGTAATAACAGGTTGTGGTGCAAAATCTTTCACAATCTCTTTTAAGGTAACATCATTCGCAACACGATCGATAAAGGGAATCACATAATGTACTCCTGTTTGCAACGTAGCATGATAACTTCCCAATCTCTCTACTACTTTTGCTCTTGACTGTGGAATAATTTTTACTCCTAATACTGCTAAAACTAATATGATAATTAGAATGGCCCAAATCATGTTAATCCTCCTCCTTTACTTCTTTAACATGTAATTTTACTCCTTCTATAGAAAGTATTTCTACTTTACTACCAACCTGAATTTTTTTCGTGGAAACAGCACTCCATCTTTTCCCATCCACTTTTACTTCTCCTGGTTCTAATTTCGTAATTTCTTCTGTGACAACTCCAATTTGGCCAATGACTCTATCTAAATTAGTAGCTTCTACTTCTCTTCCTCTTACCTTGGCAACGAACTTTCTAGTAAGCAATAAAGAAATTCCGCTGACGACAATAAATACAAGAATTTGAATCGTTACATTTTCTAAAAATAAACTAACTACAAAAGATGCTAGTGCCCCAATTGCAAACCAAATAGATACTAAATTAATCGTAAATAACTCAATCAAGATTAAAACAATAAAAATCAACATCCAACAAAAACTCATAAACTTCACTTCCTGCTTACATTATACTACAAAACAAGCAATTTTACCACTACTTCTATAAGAAAAAAGAAACTAATCTTTCATAGCTTCTTCTAATTCTTCTTTAGTCATTTTGGTATAACCTTTGATTCCCTTTTCTTTAGCTTTCGCTCTTAACTCCGTAAGAGATTCTTCCTCTTTTTTCTCTTCTTCAGGCATATGACCAGTTTCTACCAAACAATCAATTTGTTCTTTGGTAATGGTTTCATATTCTAATAAAGCATCTGCAATTAATTTCACCAAATCTTGATTCTCTTTTAAAATACGAGTTGCTTCTTGATAACATTCATCGATAATCTTACGAACCTCTTGATCAATTTCATGAGCAATTTCATTCGAGAAATTACGAGTTTTATTGTAATCTCTTCCTAAGAAAACTCCACCTTCTTGTTGTTCTAATTGCACTGGTCCTAAATCACTCATTCCATATTCCGTTACCATAGCACGAGCAATTTTGGTTGCTTTTTCAAAGTCATTATGTGCACCAGTAGTAATCTCTTTAAAATGAATTTCTTCAGAAACTCTACCACCAAGAAGTCCAGTAATTCTTTCTAGTAATTCTGTCTTAGTAGCTAAATAAGTTTCTTCTTTTGGCATCATAAGAGTATAACCACCAGCTTGCCCTCTAGGAATAATCGTAATTTTTTGAACATCATCAGCATTCGGAAGTTTAATTCCCAACACAGCATGCCCTGCTTCATGATAAGCAACAACTTCTTTTTCATGTTCGGTATACTTACGAGATAATTTTGCAGGTCCTCCAATCACACGATCTGTTGCTTCATCAATTTCACTCATCGTAATCGCTTCTTTATTTCTTCTAACAGCAAGAAGTGCTGCTTCATTCAATAAATTCTCCAAAGCTGCTCCACTAAATCCCGGAGTACGTTTGGCTAAGAAATTTAACTTTACACTAGGAGCCAATACTTTATTTTTAGCATGAACTCTTAAGATATCTTCTCTTTCTCGAACATCTGGTAAATCTACAGTAACTTGTCGATCAAACCTACCGGGACGAAGAAGGGCAGGATCTAACACATCTGCTCGATTGGTAGCAGCCATGATAATAATTCCTTCATTAACTCCAAAACCATCCATTTCTGTAAGTAATTGGTTTAAGGTCTGTTCTCTTTCATCATGTCCTCCTCCTAAACCAGTTCCTCTTTGTCTACCAACAGCATCAATTTCATCAATAAAAATTAAACATGGTGCAGTATGCTTTGCTTGTTTAAACATATCACGAACACGACTAGCTCCGACACCAACAAACAACTCTACAAAATCAGAACCACTAATAAAGTAGAAAGGTACATTGGCTTCTCCTGCAACAGCCTTTGCAAGTAATGTTTTACCAGTTCCAGGAGGACCCACTAATAATACTCCTTTTGGAATTCTAGCACCTAATTTGGTAAATTTCTTTGGATTTTTTAAGAAATCAATTAATTCACGAACTTCTTCTTTTTCTTCTTTTAAACCAGCAACATCTTGGAATGTTACTTTATTGGTATCATTGCTAAGTCTTGCTCTACTTTTACCAAAATCCATAGATTTATTAGCACCATTCATTTGTCTAGTTAGGAAGAAGAATCCAAAACCAACAATCAATAAGATTGGTAACACATTAATCACAATCAACCAGAAAGAACTAGATTCTGGATCTGCTACGGTTGTTAATTCAAACGTATTTTCTTTTCCAGCCTCTAAAATATCTCGTACTACACTATCGGTAAGTGGTACACGAATAAAGAAATATTCTTTTTCTTTATAATCTTTTAACTTTCCACTAATTTCATATACAGAGGCTCTAGACTTAGGAGTAATTTCCATCTCTGTAACAGTACCCTTTTCTAAAGCTTCTGTTAATTCTTGGTAAGTGAAAACATTTACTTTTTGATTTAAAATATCATATAAGTAAAAAATACCAAAAACTAGTAATAGCAGAAATAAATACGGTAATATCCCCTTTTTCCATGTATTTCGATTCATTTTTTGCATCTCCTTTAATAATATTTAATTATTATATCACAGTTTTCATTTTTTTGCTTCATAAATTTACTCTTTTTTAAACCAGGAACCCAAAGAATTTCATCTTTACTATCGACTAAAACAGGCCAAAGTTCTCTATCCCTCATAGGAATCTTACGATTCATGAAAATATCTTTTATTTTTTGATGTCCATTGGTACCTTTTAAAGATATCTTATCCCCTAGTTTTCTAGTACGGACATAAAGAGGAAGAGAAATACTAGTACTATCTAATCTACAAATATCATTCCCATTCTCACTACAACTATCCACCATTTTCAGATGTTTCCCATTGGGTAAAAGAATATAATCGTTTAGTTCGATAAAATAAGAACTATCTTTTTCTCCTTCCTGCAAAAATCCTAATGTATGATAAGATTTGATAACTTTCAAATGATTTGGCAAATAAATATAAGAATTCTTCTTATTAGAATGAATCAACTTCATTAAAAAGTCAATATGTTTATCATTAACTAAAATTAAATCATCCTGATAAACTTCTCCTAAAATTTGATAAAGAACTTGTTTCTGTAAGAAAGAATCAAAAAGAAGAAAAGAATCTAATGCTAACATTCCATTCTGATATACTTGTTGATAAACTTTTGTTACTTGATGATTGATAAAATCATCGGCTTCCTGTATTAATTTACTAAATTTGAAAAATTTCTCATGTACTTTTGGATCTTCTTCTTTCAAAAAAGGTAACACTTCTTTACGATATCGATTTCTCGTATAAACACTTTTCTGGTTAGAAGCATCTATCGCATAAGGAATATGATATTTTTGATCATAGGCAAGTAACTCTTCTTTGGTAGTAGAAATAAGAGGACGAATGATTTGATATCCATTCTTTGTTACCATTTGAGAAAATCCCCCATATCCTTTTAAGGTAGATCCTCTTACCAAACGCATTAAAATGGTTTCTACTAAATCATCCCCATGATGAGCTGTCATCAAATATTGTGCTTGATATTTTTCTACTAGAGACTCAAAAAAATGATAACGAATACTTCTTGCTTCATTATGAAAATTATCATCTCCATACTTCTCAATAACCATAGATTCCAATAAAATATTTTCTTGCTGACACCATTCTGCTAATAAAATTGCTTCTTCCCTACTTTCAGAACGAACATTATGATTTACATGAGCACAAACTAAAAATATTTTTTTCTTTTTACGAATCTCAGTTAGTAAATGTAAAAGAGCCATGGAATCAGGTCCAAACGATACCCCTACAACCACAACATCATTTTCTTTTAATAAATTCCATAAATATTGATATGCCTGCTTCATAAAATCTCTCCGTTTTTCATTACTCCTTCTAATATTCTATCATAAGTAGAGAAAAAACTATACGAAAAAAGGAAGAAAAATAAAAGTAATGTCAGACTTATTTACTTCCAATGGAAAAAATGATAAAATGAGAATAAAATAAGAGGTGATAAAATGTACTATGTAATTGTTGGAATTGTTGCATTATTCATGATTTTTTTAATGTTAGAAATTAATTATTATAATAAATTTCAAGTCTATCATATTAAAATTAGTGAAGCTTTAAATAATATGGATATCTTATTTGAAAAAGAAAAAAATTTATTAGAACGTTGTACAACGATTATCAAAGACTCCAACAAAAAATATAAAGAGGAAATTTTGCTAGATAATTTAATTAAAATCAAAAATAAAAAAATAGATCGTTTTGAACTCAATCATCAACTAACGATTGCCTTACGAGAATATTATGGAATGTTAGATTTAGATAAAAAGTTATCGGAAATAGAGGCTTTAAAAAATATTAATGAAGATTTAATAGAAATTGATAATGATTTAAATGCAGCCAAAAAATATTATAATGATAATATCGTGTTTTATAATAAGTTAGTAAAATGTTTTCCCTCTAGTATCGTAGCAAAACTATTTCACTACAAAAAAGAAGAATTTTTTAAAGAAGAAAAAATAGAAACACTAGAAATCTTAAAAGAAAAATAGAGATTTCTTTTTTTATCTCTACTAAATTTCCCAATGAATTGGTTTTAATCCTTTGGATACTAAAAATTGATTAGTTTTAGAAAATGGTCTACTTCCAAAAAAACCATGATAAGCAGAGAAGGGAGATGGATGAGAAGATTCTATCACATAGTGAATCGGATTGGTAATGAAAGTTTTTTTACTTCTAGCAAAGCTTCCCCATAAGATAAAAACAACAGGGGTATTTTTTTCATTAATCTTTTGAATCACAGCATCTGTAAATTGTTCCCATCCGATATCTTTATGAGAAGCAGGTTTATTGGCTTCTAC
>CANPVK010000023.1 GCA_947581715.1 uncultured Bacilli bacterium | reverse complement strand
ATTATAGTATTTTTGATTTCTTTGAAGTATATAAGGATTATAACTTTCATCCCTCAAAAACTACAACATAGCGAAAATAAAATAAATTTTAGTAAAAATAAGAAATATGTAACTTATTTTTTGAAAAAGAATTGCATTTCTTGTTTTTTTTTGTTATGATTTTAATAGAATAAAATAAGGGAGATGAAAAGATGAACGAAATGATGGACTTTATAAAAACAATACCCGGAATTTTAATTATATGTGGTGTTATTTTATTAGTAATCGCAATCATTTTATTTATAGCAGGTTCTAAAAAATCTAAGAAAGAAAAGAAAAATGAAAATTCTATGGCAGAACCAGCTGTAGAAAACAATCATTTAGGAGAAACGGTAAATCCAGTGACTCCATCAGCTGAACCACAAGTTTCAACAGTGGATACTTCAGTTACTACTACTAATATGGCGGATGTTAATCCTGTTACGGATGTTCCAGTTGATAATACGAATTCAATTGTTACTGACAATAGTATCAATGTAATGCCAACTCCTGTAGAAGAAGGATCAACGAATTCAGAACCAGCACCAGCATTTGAAATGCCTGCTATGGATGCAGTAGCACCGGTAACAGAAGCACCTGTAGAATCTGCTACTATTTATGGAGGAGAAAATCCTGCAATGCATATTGAGATGCCAGAAGAGAAGCCAGTAACGATTTATGGTGGAAACGATCCATTAGAGAAAACACAAAATATTCCACCGGTAGAAGAGCATCATGAACCATATGGTGGTGAAAGTCCAGAAGTAAAAATGGAAGAGAATCCTGTAGTAGAGCCAACTCCTGTTGAGATTCCAAGTGAGCCTACTATAGAAATACCTGTTGAAGCTTCAGAAATTCCAGTAGAAATTCCAAGTGAACCAACACCAGTTCAAACAGAAACACCAGTAGAAATTCCAACAGAACCAACACCAGTTCAAACGGAAACACCAGTAGAAATTCCAGCAGAACCAACACCAGTTCAAACGGAAACATCAGTAGAAATTCCAACAGAACCAGCACCAGTTCAAACGGAGACACCAGAAGAGAATACACAAACAGAGAATTCTACATCAGTAGAAGAATTATAAAAGACTTTAGGTCTTTTTTTTTCCTATCTACATAAGATTTATTGTAGAAAGGAATGATAAAATAATTATGGAAACATTAAAAGTTTCATCAAAATCTAACCCAAATAGTGTCGCAGGAGCATTAGCAAATGTCTTTCGTGAGAAAGGCTCTGTAGAAATTCAAGCAGTAGGAGCAGGAGCACTAAATCAAGCAATTAAAGCAGTCGCAATTGCGAGAGGATTTGTAGCTCCCAGTGGAAAAAATTTAGTTTGTATTCCTGCATTTACAGATATCACAATTGATGGGGAAGAAAGAACAGCTATTAAATTAATCGTAGAAGCTATTTCATAGCTTTTTTTCTTGAAAAAGAATTATTTTTTTGCTAGAATATTGAAAAGTGGAGTTGGTCATATGGCTCAATTAAAAAAATATCTTTATTTTGATGAAGAAGAATTTTATCATATTCTATCTTTAAAACAACAACATAAATATCATCAATTCAGAAAAGTTTGTTGTCATTATTTAGAAAAATATCCCTATGACTGCAAAGCGATTACTCTATATGCTTCTTTCTTAATAGAATTCGGAGAATTAGAAGAAGCAGAAAAAATTTTAAATCAGGTTCAAATTTTGGAATCAACAAAAAAAGAGGACATTTATCAAGTTTACTATACAAAAATGAAACTGTTAGGATTTCAAGAAAAGTTTGAAGAATGTTATCAATTGTTTCAAGAGAATAAAGAGATTTTTAAGCAAGAAAGAAAAGACCTTAATTTTATAGAATTTTATTTAAAAAAACAATTAAATTTATTACAGGAAGTACCAGAAGGACATTCCTATACAATCGATCAAATAATTCAATATAGTGATCAAACAACATTAGATCATATCAGAACCAATCATCTTTTGGAAAATACAGAGGAAAAATCATTTTTTTTAGAGGATTTTCCATTAGAAAAAATTTATTTTCATATTAAAAAAATGCTTCCATTATTAGAAGAGAAAAAAATCCTATCTAGTATTTTTAAAAATGAATATATTTTTTATTATCCACACTGTGGCATGGATCAAACAACATCTTTAGATTATATTAGAGTTTTTTCCCTTCAAAATTCTGATCAAATGATTACCATATTTCCAAGTGATAATTGGAAACAATATCCTGTTACCGATTTATCAAATTTACAAGAACAAAAATCAGAGCCTAAAATAAAGAGATTAAGCTAAATTGAAAAGTTCCAACAAAGATATAAAAACTATTGATTTTAAAATTTATTTTAGAGTATAATAAAAATAAGAAATCGAAAAGAGAACTAATAATAGATTTTCTATGAGAAGAGACTTAGTGGTTGGTGAAAACTAAGATAGAACCTATTTATCTACTCTCTTGTGAGAACTTAATCCGTTCCGGTAATATACCGTTATCAAAAGAAAGTATAAAAGGATGGTACCGTGTTTCAAACACTCCTTGAGCGGTATCATCTTTTTTTGGAGGTTATGATGAAGAAAATTTATATTGCCTGTAGTAAATGGAATTATTTATATATTGAAAGCATCAAAAATAGATTAGAGCAGATGGGATATCAAGTGATTTTACCAAATTTTATAGAAGATTCAATGATGGAAGAAAGAATCAAAAAAGAATTTACCAAAGAAGATCATATTGCCTTTTGTCGAAATTCATTTCTACAAAGCCAAGAAAAAGTAAAAAATAGTGATGCCATCTTTGTACTCAATAAAGACAAGATAAAAGATGGAGTGGTTTACCCAAATTATATAGGAGGGGCTACTTTTTTAGAAATTTACGATTCTTATTTATGCAATCATCCTATCTTTTTGTATCACGATATTCCAGAAGGAATGTTATATGATGAATTAGAAGGAATGAATCCTATTATTTTACAGGAAGAATTATTTGATATATTCCAGTATGATGATTTTTCGGAAATATCGAAAGAGAATCATTTTAGAAATTACTTTACAGAATCTGATTGTCAAAAGATAAAAGATTGTGAGGATCATTATCTAAAAGCAGCTATTATTGTTAGAAGGTTATTCGAAAAGAAAAGAGATAAGGAAAATCATCCTTATATAGAACATTTACAAAGAGTATCGAATCGATTCGAAGATCACTTACAAATAGCAGGATTATTACATGATATCATAGAAGATACCGAAATTACTTGTAAAGATTTATTAGAATTAGGATTTCCACTAGAAATCATAGAAGTGATTTTTATTGTAACCAAAGAAAAGAGAGACTCTTCTCATCTTTCGAAAAAAGAAAAATTGTTGCTGTATGAACAAGAAATAGAGAATGTGATAAATAGTAGAAGAAGAGAAGCAAGTCTTTTAAAAGAAGTAGATATGAGTGATAATTTTCAAGAAGATAGATTACAAGAATTGCCAAAAGAAAAACAAGAATGGTTTTCTGAAAAGTATGGAAAACAATTAATGAAATTAAAAAAAGTAAATCAAGAAAGGAATCAAAAACTATGTTAGATATTAAGTTTATTAGAGAAAATCCAGACAAAGTAAAGGAAAATATCAAAAAGAAATTTCAAGATGTAAAATTACCATTGGTAGATGAAGTGATTGCCTTAGATGAAAAAGCACGTTGTTTTCAATTAGAAGGAGATCAACTTCGCAATGAGAAAAATCAAGCTTCTAGTCAAATTGGAGCGATGATGCGAGAAGGAAAAAAAGAAGATGCAGAAGCGTTAAAAAGAAGAGTAGGAGAAATCAATGAAAGACTTGCTGTATTAGAAAAAGAAGAAGAACAAACCAAAACTATTTTAAAAGCAAAAATGATGGTTATTCCCAATATAATTGATGATACAGTACCAATTGGGAAAAATGATACAGAGAATGTGGAAATAGAAAAATTTGGAGAACCAGTAGTGCCAACTTTTGAAGTACCATATCATGCTGATATTTTAGCAAGTATCAATGGAATTGATAAAGAGAGTGCAGGAAGAACAACTGGAAATGGTTTTTATTATTTAATGGGGGATGCAGCTAGAATACATTCTGCTATGATTAGTTATGCTAGAAACTTTATGATTGACAAAGGCTTTACCTATTGTATTCCTCCTTTTATGATTAGAAGTGATGTAGTTAATGGAGTTATGAGCTTTGATGAAATGGAAGCAATGATGTATAAAATTGAAGGAGAAGATTTATACTTAATTGGAACTAGTGAACATTCTATGATTGGAAAATTTAAAGGTCAAATGATGGATGAAAAAGATTTACCTTTGACATTAACTAGTTATTCACCATGTTTTAGAAAAGAAGTAGGGGCTCATGGAATTGAAGAAAGAGGAGTATATCGTGTACATCAGTTTGAAAAACAAGAAATGGTAGTAATTTGTAAACCAGAAGATTCTATGGCATGGTACAATAAAATGTGGAAATTTACTGTTGATTTCTTTAGAAGCTTAGATATTCCAGTAAGAACTTTAGAGTGTTGCAGTGGAGATTTGGCTGATTTAAAAGTAAAATCCTGCGATATTGAAGCATGGAGCCCAAGACAACAAAAATATTTTGAAGTAGGAAGTTGCTCTACTTTAGGAGATGCACAAGCAAGAAGGTTAGGAATTCGTACCAAAGGAGAAAAAGGAACTTATTTAGTTCATACTTTAAATAATACAGTACTAGCTTCTCCAAGAGGATTAATTGCCTTTTTAGAGAATAATTATCAAGAGGATGGTACAATTAAAATACCAAAAGCCTTACAACCTTATATGGGAGGAAAAAAAGTAATTGTTCCCCAAAAACAATAAATCCTTCTTCAGATTATAAATATCAGGAAAATAAAGAAAGGAATAAAAATATGCAATATCAAAATTATCAGAAAGATAATGGGAATGAACAAAATGGAAATTTAAAAAAAGAAGATAGAGTATCAAGAGACCTTCTTCATCAATTATCTTACGATTTTTTAAAAAGTGATATAGAGGAAAGCGTAAAAAAATCAGAAAATGAAATTAATATTTACCAATACCAATTTCCAGAGTTTAGAAATTTAAAAATATTAAAAAAATAAGTAATAAAAGAAATAAATTTTATTACTTTTTTATTTCACAACAATATTCAACAAATTTTTATCTTTCTAAATGTTAGACTTAGTATAAAGTAGAAAGTACAGTGCATAATATTATAGTACAATCTATGATAAATTTTTCAATTGATAGGAGGAAAAAGGAAGATGAAAAGTTTAAAATTTTTATGGTTAGAGGTAATTTTATTGATAATTATCTCAACAATTCCAGTATCTGCATTAGAAGTAATTCCAGGAGAAGAACCTAAGTTTGCAACCTGTGAGGAATTGAATCAAAGATGTATAGGGGATTCTAATATTTTTTTAGCAAACGGAACACCAATTACGATTGCAGAATTAAAGGAAGATGAATTTACAGCAGTAGTTAGTTATACTTGGAATGGAGAAACCAAACAAGTAAAGTTAAAAAATGAAGTAACTATAGTAGGGGGAGGACATAATAAAAATTATGAATCCTCTAGTATTACAATGAATGGTGGAGAAATAAAAAATATCATTGGTGGTGGATTACATGGTGATGTAAATACAACAGTCGTAACCATAAATGGTGGAAAAGTAACAGGGGGAGTCAATGGTGGAGGAGCAGCAAGCTTCATTCCTGATGAACACTGGACAGATGATTTATCTGCAACAGATAAAGAAAATGATCGCGCAACAGTACTTAGTGCGAAAATAACGATTATGGATGGAGAAATTGGTACTGTTTTTGGCGGTGGAGAAGGAAAGAGTTATACTCAAAAGAATGAAGTAGAAATAATTGGGGGAAAAATAGATCATGTGATTGCTAGTGGTTCCAATGGTTGGACCGATGAATCAACAGTGGAAGTAAAAGGTGGAGAAATTGCAGTTTTACATAGTATTAATCGTGGAGAAATCACAAAAGCTACCATTGCAGTAACAGATGGAAAAGTGGATCAAATTTATGTAGGAGGAGAATCTACAGAAGATGAAAATTGTACGGGAAAAGTAGAAGAAGTAAATGTTTCAGTAAAAGAACCAGCTATCATTCAAAAAATATCTTATGGATTGAATAATGGGACCGATTTAAAAGATCAAGAAGAAGTTCCTGTAACAGTAATTTATGATGAAAAAAGTGTAAAAGAGTTAGAAACAGAGTTACAGACGAAAGCACAAGCTCAAGTTGTCATTACTTTCCAAGGACAAGAGTATCACTTAAATAAAGGAGAAACATGGAACGGAAGTTCCAAGGATGCCAAAGCCTTGCAACAAGCTTTATCCAAATCTAAAAAAGTAGAAGAAAAAACTTTTTATCAATTTGTAAATGAAAAAAAGGAACAAGTAACAAACAAAACAGCTTTTCAAGAAGATACCACTATTACTTCTTTATATACAATAACGGTTACTTTTGTTTACCCTGGAGAAGAAGATCAATTTCGTATTACAGGAATTTTAGAAGGAACTAGATTAGGAGAGTACCAAGATTCTTTAGAAGCAATCAAGAAAAAAGAACATAAAATATTTTCTAAATTAATAGATCAAGAAGGAAATGAAGTAACAGAAGATACCATTCTTACAAAAAATACGACCATCAAGGCAGTATTTAAAGTAAAAATCACTTATGTATATCCAAATGGAGATCATTTTAGTATTATTGTACCAGAAGGAACTAGATTAGGAGAGTATCAAGATTCTTTAGAAGCAATTCAAAAAGCAGAAAATAAAATTTTCTCTCACTTTGAAGATCAAGAGGGAAATCTTGTAGATGAAAATACTAGTGTTTTAGAAAATACGATCATTCATGCGGTTTATTGTATTTCTATTACTTTTATAGATGCAAACAATAAAACTTGGAGTGTGATCGTGCCAGAAGGAATCTCTTTAGCAGATTTAAAACAGTTAGAACATCCTATTTTATCAGTAGAAGAGTTAAAGAATCTAGAGGGAAAAACTTTCTTAAAATTTGTAAATCATGAAACGAATGAAACCGTTTTAGAAGAAACACCTCTTACAGAAAATATAACGATAAAAGCAATTTATGAAGAAGAACCAACACAAGAACCAATACCAACAGAACCGGAAGAACAACAGCCATCTAATCCACCAGTAGAACAACCATCGATTGAAAACCCAAGTACTTTAGATAATGTAATGAAATTTATTGGGATGTCATTTTTCAGCATCGTAACAATCATAGTTGGATTAGCTTTATTAAAGAAAAAAAGTTTAGAAAAGTAAAAAAATTATGTTAGATTTAACATTCCCCAATTTTTAAAATTTTCTTAGGGAAAATTAAAAAAAGAGTGAAAAAACTTGACATTTTCTTGATTTTCAATTAGGATAATTCCTCGATAAGAAGAGAACTTATCGAAATCTAAAAAGGAGGAAAGGTTGAAAATGAAAAAATTCTCAAAATTATTAAGCTTTGTTGCCGTATTAGCAATTACATTAGTTGCTCCAAATGTATATGCTGATGGTAATGTAGCTACAGTTGATGATGTAGAATGTACAACATGGGAAGAAGTAGAACAACAGATTAGCAGTGATAGTGACTCTACTATTCAGTTACTTGATAATGTAACATTAGATTCTGCATTTAATGTAGCAACTGATAAGAACGTTACTCTTGATTTAAATGGACACAAAATTACTGGACCTACAGATGGAAAAGGTTATGCCATTGAAAATCATGGTACCTTAACCATTAAGGATTCTGGTGAAACAAAAGGGCAAATTTATTGTGCTAATAGAAATAATAGCTGTGTTGCCAATAAAAGTGATGCTACAAAAATGACAATTGATGGAGTAGCTATTGCAAGTGATTTTATTGCAGTAAAAAATGAATCTAATGCATTAGAAGTTAAAAATTCTACAATTGAGGTATATTTTAAAATGTATGAAGATAAAAGTTCTAATGTTGGTGCTGTAGCAATTGAAAATTATGGTACTGCTACCATTGAAGAAACTACCATAAAAGCGCCTACAGTATTCAGTAATTGGACTAGTATTTGGACATTAACTGATTCAAGTCCAGCAACTACGACAGTAAAAAATGTTACTGTTACTGGAAATGGACATATTTATGTAGGTCAACCAGGAGATAGAGATGATGTAACTCCACAATCAAAATTAATAATTGAAGGGTTAACAGCCCCAAGAAGTACAAGTTTTAATTCTTATGCAAGTGCATTAGTAGAACCAGATGCAGCTACTACAGAAAAAGTTGTAAAGCGTGCTAATAATGGAGCATCTATCGTAATTCCAGAAGATTATGAAGGAGAAGTTCCAAATATTGCAGGAGTTAAATACGTAACCAAAGAGGGAAAAGAAGTTGTATATGTTACATTTAATGGAGTTCGTTATGAACTAAACAAAGGTGATAGTTGGTCAAGTAGTACTGATAAATCATTACAAAATGCTTTAGCAAAAGCAAAAAATGCAGATAATAAAGTATTCAAAGGTTTCGTAAATGGAAATGGAGAAAAAGTTACTGCCTCAACACAATGGAAAGAAAATGGAGAAATTCATCTCGAATGGTCAGTAATAATTACTTTAGATAGAGTTGAATATACACTAGATTTAGGAAAAGATGGTGCTGCTCAAAGAATGGGAAATGCTACAGCAGAAGATGGAACTAGATTAGATGATGTAATGAAAGAAGTTCCAGCAGGAAAATATAGTGTAATTTACTATAGTGACGGAACTTCAATCTCAGCTTCTCAAAAAGTAGATTCTAATATTACTTTAACAAAAGAAGTTTTAGTAAGTGTAACAGTAGATGGAAACATGTTTACTGTTTCAGATGGAACACAAGTACAAGATGTAGAAAACTTAAAGAAATATTTAGAAGATAAGAAATTTAAATATTTCAAAGGTGATGATGGAGTAGAATATAAAGCAGAAGATACTCTTACACATAATGTAAAATTAACTCCAGTATATCAAATTATAGTTGCAGTAAAAGATAAAGAAAGTAAAGGACTTATGGGTGTTGGGTATACAGCAACAACAGAAGGAATTACTTTAAGAGAAATTTTAAATGCAAGTTATGGAAGTGGATTAAAGAAATTTATTGATGCTGCAAACTTCGTTGAATTTAGAGATGAAGAAGGAAATGTAGTATCATTAGATGATGTAATTACTTCAGATATTACTTTAACGGCAATTTATAATATCGTACTAACCTTTACAGATAGTGAAGGAAATACATGGAGTGTAATCGTTCCAGAAGGAACTTCATTAGAAGGATTAAAATCATTAGAACATGCAATCCTATCTGCAGAAGAATTAAAGAATGTAGAAGGAAAGATTTTCAAAGGATTCGTAAATGCTGTAACTGGAGAAGAAATTGCAGAAGACGAAGAATTAACAGAAGATACTACAATCAAAGCAGTATACAATGTAAGAATTACTTTTACAGACAGTGAAGGAAATACATGGAGCGTAATCGTTCCAGAAGGAACTTCATTAGAAGGATTAAAATCATTAGAACATGCAATCCTATCTGCAGAAGAATTAAAAGATGTAGAAAATAAAATTTTTGCAGGATTTGTAAATGCTGTAACAGGGGAAGAAATTTCAGAAGATCAAGAAATCACTGAAAACATTTCAGTAAAAGTTGTATACAATGTAAGAATTACCTTTACAGATAGTGAAGGAAATACATGGAGCGTAATTGTTCCAGAAGGAACTTCATTAGAAGAATTAAAATCATTAGAACATGCAATCTTATCTGCAGAAGAATTAAAGAATGTAGAAGGAAAGATTTTCAAAAGATTCGTAAATGCTGTAACAGGGGAAGAAATTTCAGAAGATCAAGCAATCACTGAAAATATTTCAGTAAAAGCAATCTATGAAGAAGAACAAACACAAGAACCAACCCCAGTTGAACCAACACCAGAAGAACCACCTGTTGAAAATCCAAGCACATATGATGGAATTATGACATCCGTATTATTTGTAATCATTAGCTTTATTTCAGTAGTTGCTGGAGCAGTAACTTTCAAGAAAAGCTTTAATGTAAATGAATAAAAAAATGGATACTTCGATTTTGAAGTATCTTTTTTGATGAAAAAACAACAATTTTACAAATTGATGGATAAAAATTTCTGATTATTAAAAATTACCTTTATGAAAATTAAAAAATCTAAGAAATTTATTGACATTTTTTACATTTTCGATTAGGATAACTCCTTGATAAGAAGAGGACTTATCGAAATATAAAAGGAGGAAAAGGTTGAAAATGAAAAAATTCTCAAAATTATTATGCTTCATTACTTTATTAGTAATTACATTAGTCGTTCCAAATGTATATGCAGAAAGTAATGTAGCTAAAGTTAATAACGAAGAATGTGCAACTTGGGAAGATGTAAAACAAAAGATTACAGAAGCAGAAAGTCCAATCACTATTCAACTACTTAGTACAGTATCATTAGATGATACCCTTGTTATCCCAAGTGGAAAAACAGTAACGTTTGATTTAAATGGTCAAGAATTACAAGCACTACACGGAAAAGGTTATGGAATTCAAAACTTAGGGGATTTAACAATTACTAGTACTAACCAAGGTGGAAAATTATCGTTAAATACGGAAAAAGGTTCCGGAGTAATCAATAGTGGTACATCATTAAAGATAGAAAATATCACGATTTGGGCAGGAAAAACATATGCCGCAATTAAAAATTCCAACGATGATGATGTAGTTAGAACTTTAGTAGTAAAAAGTACAGAAATTACCGGACAATTTGCTCCAGGAATTCATGCTGCTGGAAACGTAACAATAGAAGATGTAAAATTTTCACTAAGCCCAGCTGCAACTTTAATTGCCATTCCAGGTGGAGAAGAAGACACTGAAGTAACTGTAACAAATATGGAGACAAAGTCTCGTGGATTTGTTTATGTAGGAGATGGAATTAAAGGTTTAGAATCGTTAGATGGAAAAGAAGGAAAAGCAAAATTAAAAATTGAAAATGTAACAGGTAATACGGTTCTTGTTGGAAAAAAAGATTCTGTTATCGAAGGTGATGAAGCTATGACCAAAAAAGCGATTAGCTTTGCCGAAGATGGAGCATCTATTATTATTCCTGAGGGTTATAATGAAGAAATTCCAAATAAAGCAGGAGTAAAATACGTAAATAAATCTGGAAAAGAAGTTGTTTATGTAAACTTTGAAGGAACAAATTATGAACTAAATAAGGGAGAAACATGGAGTAATAGTTTAAATGAAGGATTGAGAAAGGCTTTAAAAGTAGCTAGAGATGAAGGCAAAAAAAATAAAGTATTCAAAGGATTTTTTGATGCAAAAGAAAAGAAAGTTATAGGAACAACACAATGGAATGAGAATGGAGAAATTCATATTAAATGGGGTGTATTAGTTACAGTTAATGAAACCCAATATGAGTTAGACCAAAATCAAACACTAGAGAATATTCCAACATTTGCAGGATTTAGTAAAGAAGGAAAAGTTCTTCATTTTAGAACAGTGGATAGTAAAGAAGAATTTAGTTCTTCAGAACCAATCACTCATAACATGAATTTAGAAACATATTATACGGTAACAATCACTTTAGATGCTGTTGAATATGTACTAGATTTAGGAAAAGATGGTGCTGCAACAAGAATGGGTAATGCTATCGCAGCAAATGGAACTAGATTAGATGATGTGATGAAAGAAGTTCCAGCAGGAAAATATAGTGTAATTTACTATAGTGATGGAACTTCAATTTCAGCTTCTCAAAAAGTAGATTCTAATATTACTTTAACAAAAGAAGTTTTAGTAAGTGTAACAGTAGATGGAAACATGTTTACTGTTTCAGATGGAACACAAGTACAAGATGTAGAAAACTTAAAGAAATATTTAGAAGATAAGAAATTTAAATATTTCAAAGGTGATGATGGAGTAGAATATAAAGCAGAAGATACTCTTACACATAATGTAAAATTAACTCCAGTATATCAAATTATAGTTACAGTAAAAGATAAAGAAAGTAAAGGACTTATGGGTGTTGGATATACAGCAACAACAGAAGGAATTACTTTAAGAGATATTTTAAATGCTAGTTACGGAAGTGGATTAAAGAAATTTATTGATGCTGCAAACTTCGTTGAATTTAGAGATGAAGAGGGAAATGTAGTATCATTAGATGATGTAATTACTTCAGATATTACTTTAACAGCAATTTATAATATCGTACTTACCTTTACAGATAGTGAAGGAAATACATGGAGTGTAATCGTTCTAGAAGGAACTACATTAGAAGGATTAAAATCACTAGAACATCCAGTTTTATCAGCAGAAGAATTAAAGAATGTAGAAAATAAAATTTTTGCAGGATTTGTAAATGCTGTAACTGGAGAAGAAATTGCAGAAGATGAAGAATTAACAGAAGATACTACAATCAAAGCAGTATACAATGTAAGAATTACCTTTACAGATAGTGAAGGAAATACATGGAGCGTAATTGTTCCAGAAGGAACTTCATTAGAAGAATTAAAATCATTAGAACATGCAATCTTATCTGCAGAAGAATTAAAGAATGTAGAAGGAAAGATTTTCAAAAGATTCGTAAATGCTGTAACAGGGGAAGAAATTTCAGAAGATCAAGCAATCACTGAAAATATTTCAGTAAAAGCAATCTATGAAGAAGAACAAACACAAGAACCAACCCCAGTTGAACCAACACCAGTTGAACCACCTGTTGAACAAGAAACACAACAACCACCTGTTGAAAATCCAAGCACATATGATGGAATTATGACATCTGTATTATTCGCAATCATTAGCTTTATTTCAGTAGTTGCTGGAGCAGTAACTTTCAAGAAAAGCTTTAATGTAAATGAATAAAAAAAAGATACTTCGATTTTGAAGTATCTTTTTTTGAGGAAAATAGATCACTAATCAGTGATCTATTTTTTGGAATATTTAATGAGTTTTGCATGCATTACCATTTTTTCTTGATCATTATAACAGGTAGATAAAGTTAAAATTTTATCATTCGCATTGACAGTTGTATCAAATGAATAACTACTACGTTTTTGAAGCATATCGACAAAGTTTAGAAAATCATTATCAGAATGAAAATTAGTCTCTAAATAATCACTAGTAGTAGGAATATGATAGATACTAAATACTTGCCATAAAGTATTTTCATATTGTGTGGAAAGTTTAATGACATGATTTTCTTTGTTTTGATACCATTCTTGATTTAAAGAATTTTTTAAAGATCCAAACATGGTATTATCAATCCTACCATGTGCATAAATAATGGTATTTTGATCCATATTTTGTAACTGATTACGATAATCTAAAAATACCCAACCAGCATAATTAAAACTTTTATCAAAAGCATGACGCAAATAATATTTATTATCACTTGTTTGTACGAAAGGGTAATTAATATTGGTTCCACTTACTTGAATCCATCCAACGGTATCAGAATTGGTTTTTAAAAGTTCTGAAAAATTAACATCAATTAAATTCATTTTAATATAATCCCAATAAGGATTGGTCTTTTCTATTTCTATAGGCTGTTCTACTACTTGTGTTTGTTCCTCATCTACAGCTTGTACTTCTACTTTTTCCTCAATTTGTTCTGTTAAATCTTTAATATTTTTAGAATCTTGATACCACTCATAAACCTGAAACGATGAATAAATGAGGACTACTACACTAATTAAGATAATCAGGATTAATACAAATTGTATGACATTTTTCTTTTTCATTTCTTTCCTCCTGGCTATAATTTTATCTTATTTATTTGAAAAAGTCTATTCTATTTTTGAATAAGGAAAAAGGATTTCTTCCATAATAAAAACAGGAGGAGAAAAAATGAATGAAAATTTAGAATTATATCAACATATTTTAAAAGATAGTGATATGGGAAAGTATACAATTTCTAAACTATTAGATGATTTAAAAGAAAAAGATAATAAAATTAAAAAAATAGTAGAAGATATCTTACACCAATATGAATCATTTTATGAAGAAGCGAAAAAATATCTATTAGAACATCAAGTAAGTTTAGAGAAAAATGGAAAAATGAGTAAAATGGGTGCCAGTATGGGAATTGAAAAAGAAGTAAAAAGTGATAATAGCGATTCGAGTATTGCAGAGATGTTAATTCAAGGTTTGGCCATGGGAAGTTTAGATATGGAAAAGAAAATTGGAAATTATGAAAAAGAAGTAGATAAAAAACAATTAAAATTTGCCAAAGATTTTTGGAAGTTTCAGGAGTCTTCGATTCAAAAATTAAAAAAATTTTTATAATTTTAGCACTTTAGCTTGACAAGTGCTAAAAGTTGTAGTATAACTAAAAATGTAAGGAGGAATGAGAATATGTTACCAACAAGAAAGTATTATTTAGATAGTATATTTGATAATTTTTTAGATGGGGAGGATAATTTTGATATGATGAAATGTGATATCTATGAAAAAGATGGAAATTATCATATCGAAGCTGATATTCCAGGATTCCAAAAAGAAGACATTCAAGTAGAATGTGAGGATGGGTATGTAACCATTAGTGCAGAAAAGAAACAAGATCATGAAGAAAAAGACAAAGAAAAGAGATATATTAAACGTGAAAGATTCTACGGAAAAACTACTAGAAAATTCTATGTAGGAGAAGTAGATTCTGATAAGATTAAAGCTGAATTTAAAAACGGAATTCTTGAATTAACTATTCCTAAAGAAGAAAAATTACCAAATAAAAAATCAATTGAAATTAAATAATTGATATAATCTAATAATGAGATTTATAAGACTGTTGAAAATTGAACAACAGTCTTTTTTTAAAGAAATTCATATAATTGAAATGTGAGATTTCTTTCAGATTTAAGATTTACAGTTTTAGACAAATAAAAGAGTAATTGAAAAACTAGACAATTTAGAATAGACATGCTATACTGAAAATAGAAAAATAGAAAGGATTTAAGTAGGGTACTTAAATCCTTTTTCATTTTCAGAAAAAAGAATATTTTCTTAGTATTATCACAAAAAGGATATTATCTTTTTGAATACAAAAAAATATTTTTCTGAAAGGCAAATCCTTATTTTTTATAGATAAATAATATATTTTTTAGTTTTTAAGTACCCTACTTAAAAACTGGGAAATAGCATGAAAAAGAAAGTAATTTATTCTAGTTTATTAATATTAGCAATCATATTTGTATCCACTGCTTATTATTCATATGCTTTTTTTACCCATAAATTGGAAGAACATGGGAAATTAAATATTGTGGTAGGTACTTTGAATTATCAAATAGAAAGCAAAGATTTAAATAATAATCAAATTACAATCCCAGCTAATACCACAAAAGAAATAGTAATTATTGTTACTTCTTTGAATACGATTGCTTCGAAATATGAACTATTTTATGAAGTAGAAAATAAATCAACTCAGTTAGATATTGGATATACAAGTAATACAACAGATTTACCAACAGGAGAAATAGAAACAAAAGGAAAGAAGAAGATAACGATATTTATTCGCAATTATTCTAATCAGGAACAAACCATTACCTTTGGAGTAGAAGGAGGGTTAAAGAATAATAATTTAGCATTAAAAAAAGGATATCATATATCAGAAATATCTTATTATGCAGAAAATATTTTAAATGGAGCAAATCCAGAATTAACAGACAATATAGTTCCAGTAACCATAGAGGATGATGGAACTGTAAAGAAAGCTAATATTTATGAACCATGGTATTCTTATGAAAGTCAAGAATGGGCGAATAGTATAGTAGTAAGAAATAGTTATGATACCTTAAATAGTTATGGAAAAGTAAATGGAGCAAAGAAAGAAAATGGATCTGTATCCTTTGATGGAATAGATGATTATATCGATTTAGGATTAGAAAACTATGATTTTCAGAATACAATTACTCTAGCAATTAGAGTAAAGATAAGCGAGATTCCAACTAAAGTAGGTGATTTTTTTGGTAATTGGGATGGCGCAGGAGGAGGAATTTCTTATACAGAAAATCGTATATATTCTCAATTTTATATCAATAATAGTTCAAGTGGATATAAGCAGGTTAGCTATTTTATTACAAATTGGGAAGAATTTATGAAAGATTATCATACGTTGGTTACAACTTATGATGGTAATACTATAAAATTGTATATCGATGGGAAAGTAGTAGTGCAAAATGAAGCTCCAGGGACTATTAAAACATCTCCTGTAGCATTTGCTCTTGGAGCAGATTTTGACAAGAGTGGTAGTATTATTAATTATTCAAATGTAAATATAGAAAGTGCAGCAATTTATGATAGAGCATTAGATCAAGATGAAATAACGAAAAGTTTTACAGATGAAATTCAAATTTATAATAGTGAAAAATTATTAATATATGAAGATTTTCGAGAAAAAGAATATGAAAATAATGAGGTAATACCAGAAGATTCCATTGAAAGCTATTTTGTCTGGATACCAAAGTATAAATATAAACTATTCAATATGGAAGAATATAATAGTCTAACAAGTTTTAAAACCGAAAAGCCACCAACCATTGAGGTTCAGTTTGGACTTACTAATACTTCCAATAGTAATAATGGAGAGTGTACAACCCCAGGGGTAGCAGGAGTAACAGGTTCTTGCAAATTAAATGATTATATGACGCATCCAGCTTTTTTAGCATTTGGAGGGAAAGGCTTTTGGGTAGGAAAGTTTGAAACAGGATATGAGGGAGCAACGAAAACTTCAGAAGCTCAAATAAACAGTTCAGAACAAGATAAAATCATTATTAAACCGAATGTTTATAGTTGGAGAAGTATTAGTATCGGAAATGCTTTTCAAGCATCCTATGAATATCAAAAAGATTTAGAAAGTCATATGATGAAGAATACCGAATGGGGAGCAGTAGCCTATTTACAACATTCTAAATATGGTTCCCAAGAAAGTGTTAGGGTGAATAATAATAGTTCCTATATCACAGGTTATGCTGCAACAAAAGAACCAACGTTAGGATATAATAAAGGACAAGATATTGAAGGAAATCATATAGAAGGTACAGAACTTCATGAAAATGGAACTTATACAAAAATGTATAATACAATAGAAGGATATCATGCTTCTACCACTGGAAATATCACTGGAGTTTATGATATGAGTGGAGGAGCATGGGAATATGTAATGGGATATACGACAGCTGGAACAAATGAGCAAAGTGGAATTACTAAAATTTATCCTGAATTTTTTACAGATGATCAATGGAAGAAATATTATGATAGTTATGAAACTACCATAAATACTCAATATAATAATCGAATTTTAGGAGATGCAACAGG